>CAZOCV010000008.1:28424-30646 GCA_964578395.1 uncultured Pirellulales bacterium | reverse complement strand
GGCCCGCCGCCGACCCGGCCTGTCCCTCATCGGCAAGGTGAGAACGGCGTTTAGGCCGCAGGGCTTGCCCGACCGGCAGGGTTTCGACATATAATAAGGTATCAGGGCGAGCCGGATGAACAGGAAATGAGGTGATAACTATGCAGCTTGCATACCATTCACATCATGAAAACGTCGGTTGGGGCCGCCTGATTCTCGAAGAAATCCGCGATATCGTAAAGGACCGGTGGTTTTGGGGAGTTTTGGCCTTGACGCTGCTGGCGGCGGCCTTGGTCGCCCTCATGGTCATCTTTGCCCCGTCCGCCGAGCCGGCGCCGGGAACGTCCCCCTACATGCCGCTGAACCTTTTCTAGTCCCTGCGGGCGAACCGGACCGGCGCTTTGGCCGAAAAAAGCCGCGCAAAAAGGATGCTTGACGGGAGAATCGCCTCGGCCCTATAATGCCCGTGCATAAAGTGAAAACCTGCCATGGAGTAAGGGCTAATACGATGCGTAAATTCGCGGGACTCATGTTAATAGCGGCGGCGGGGCTGGTGCTGAGCGGTTGTGAGACGATGACGCGCGACAGCGATATGCAGATTCGCAAATACAGCCGAATCGCGGAAATCAATCGCCGCCTGATGGCGGAAGATATCGACCGCATCCTGCTGCTGGACAAACCCAGCACGTTATCGCGCTGGCCGATAGTGCCGGAAAAGTAACCCCCCCACCGGCGATGGCTCTGCCCCGGCCGCCATCACAACAGGCCGAGTCGGGCCATCTCCCGGCGACAATAGCGGTCCGTCATCCCCGCTGCGTAGTCACAGACGACACGATGGCAGCCCTGGTCACCGATGCGTCGGCCATAACGGGAGGGCAATTGCTCAGGGTGGGTCAGATAATAGTTAAATAATGTTTCGAGCATGGCCTGCGCCCGGCGGGTCCCGGCCAGAATACGGGGGTGAAGATACACCCGTTCCATCAGAAACGAGGCCAGTTGTTCGAGGTCTTCGGCGGCCTGCGCAGAGAGCGCTGCTGCCGGCGCAGCCGCCGCGGTGATATCTTCCGGCGACCGAGGTTGGAGGTGGTTGAGGTTCGCCAGCGTCTGTTGGAGGGCATCGGTGGCCAGTTCATCGATGAGCATCTTGGCCGTGCGGAGCTGGCGCACGTAGCGATGGCTGTCGGGAAACGCCGCTTCCACCTTGTCGCGCACGCGGCGGTAGAGGCGGATATCGGCTAAATCCTCTTCGCTCATCAGCCCTGCCGCCAGGGCATCATCGAGGTCATGGGAATTATACGCCAGGGCGTCGGCCAGGTCGGCCAGTTGACCTTCAAGGGGGGCTTGGCTTTGGGGGAAGCGCTCATCCCCGGCGGGCGCATCGTAACGCGTCTGATGACGGGCCAGACATAAGCGGGTTTCGTAGGTGAGATTGAGGCCCGCAAAGGCGGGATAGGGGCGTTCGAGCTGCTCCACCACCCGCAGCGACTGGCGATTATGCTCAAAGCCGCCGTGGCCGGCCATGAGTTTATTGAGCACCTCCTCACCGCCGTGGCCAAAGGGAGCGTGGCCGAGGTCATGGGCCAGCGCCACCGCCTCGGCCAAATCCTCATTCACCCGCAGGGCACGAGCCAGCGTCCGAGCAATCTGGGCTACCTCTATCGAGTGGGTCAGCCGGGTACGGGTATAGTCGCTTTTCGTGACGAGGGCATCTTGCCCTCGGTGGGCCGCATCAGACAGGGGGCCTGGCATGACCTTATCGGCATGATATGCGGGCAGGATGCCCGCATCACTTAGATGCTCATCGGCTTCATGCGCGGGCCCGATGCCCACATCACAAAACACCTGCGTCTTATCTTCCAGGCGGCGAAAGGCACTACAATGAATAATGCGGTCCCGGTCCCGCTGGTAACAAGTACGCAAAGGATGTTCCGATTCGGGCCAGTGCCGCCCCGCCGATGCCGCCGCCTGACATGACCACGGGGCCAGATCCCTGGCCTCACGGGCTTCGAGGTCTTCACGGGTAGTAAGTCCGATATCCGCCATATAGCACTCCAAGGCCCAAGATTACCTAATCCCGGCCTGAAACATTACTAATCTTCGGTCTAAACATTACTAATCCCGGCCCCTGGGATTAGCTAATCCAGAGGGTCAACATTACTAATGTTGGGAACCGACATTACTAATCTTTGGTCTAAACATTACTAATCTTTGCCTCTGGATTAGCCAATGTTTGCCTCTGGATT
>CAZOCV010000008.1:20770-28324 GCA_964578395.1 uncultured Pirellulales bacterium | reverse complement strand
TGGATGGGCCAATGTTGGTGTCCCGGATTGGCCAATGTTGGTGTCTTGGATTGGCCAATGTGCGCCTGCTGGATTGGCCAATGTTGCCTGCTGGATGGCCAATGTTTGTCTGCCGGATGGCCAATCTTTACTTACCACAGGGCCAATCCTTTCTAGGTACAGCGTCAGTTGCCGGTCATAAATAAGCTAAATTACGCAATAATAACGACTTATGCCGCTCCCGCGGCCGTTACGAAGCCCCTGGGGCAAGGCCATAGCGCTGCTCCCACAGCTCCACAGCCTCGGGGCGGCGAAGGTAAATGGGGACCAGGTCATCGGGGTGGGCATACAGGCCCGCCGCCGCACGCAACCGGCCGAGACGGCAAACATGGGCCGCCGTAGGCCGCCAATATGCCTCCGGAAGGCAGGTAATTCCAGGGCCGCTAAAGGCGTCCGCATGCCAGCGGAGGCCTTCACCCAACACATGCAGCGGGCGAGGAACCTCGGACAAGAGGGCCTGCGGGGCCAAAACGGCGGCCTCCAAAACCGGCCGCCAGCCGGGCGTCAGGCCGACATAGCCGGGGTCGGCGGCGAAAACCGCGGCAAATACCTGACGGCGTTTGGCGTCCATCACCACCGCCAGATGCTCTATGGGACCGTATGTTTCCCGGTCCGCCCCGCCGCCATTGAGGGCCATCACGTCGGTGCTGGGCACGGCGACCACCGGGATATCCAGGGCGAAGGCCAGCGTCTTGGCGGCCGTAATGCCTACCCGCAGGCCATTGAAGCTGCCCGGTCCGGCGGAAACATAGACCGCGCTGAGGCTGTCGGGAACCCAGCCGGCCGATGCCGCCAGATCGGCGGCGACGTGGAGGACCTGGCGAGAGTGGGTCTGGGGGGCGTCGAAGCAGCGCTGGGCGATTAAGGTGTCATTTTCCGCGATAGCAATACTGCCAATGCGGCCGGAGGTCTCCAGGGCAATGATTTTCACGGTTTGGTTCATAACAAATTTCATCGTAATGGTTTAGCCGGCCCCCGGCAAGCGTCCGCGGGGCCGTAGCGGCCGTATCCGGCAGGAAGATACGAATAACCGCTTGCTGTCACGGCAGTTACGGCGGTCATGCTTGGGCGGTACCGGCCTTGGGCAGGGAATATTTTCTCGCCCGACATCATTTCTGCAAGAACGGTAAATTTTTTGATTGCATGTTGCCCACCGGGCGCATAGACTAATCAACCTAACAGCCTCCGGCACACGATATGTTAGCTTACCATCGGGCCAACCGTAGCAAGCTTCACAGAAAAGAGTTGGGACGACCGGCGACCGGCACGAAGAGGCAGATGTCGGTGGCTTATACTGTGAAGGAACCCCAGCGGCACAGTTAGGAGAACAGCCTTGCATTTATCCAAAAGGCACTTTTACCATCCGGGGAATACCATGAAATCACAGCATCACACCCCTCCATCGGTCTATGTACGAATCCTTTTACCCGCCCTGCTCCTATGGACAGGGCTGAGTGCGACGGCGTCGGCTCAGGACATTGTCATCGAGGCTGTTGATGTCAACAGCACCGAAGCGCAGCAGGCCCGCAGCCAGAAGACCGAGCAATGGCTGGAGGTGGCCCGCGCCCAGTTGCAGCGGCGGCAATACGGCCCGGCGCTGGAAACCCTCAGCACCTGCCGGCAGGCCAACGGCACCATGACCGACGCCCATCGCCAGCAGTTGGACGCTTTATTCCAGCAAGCCGATGCCGGGCTGAAGGCCCAGGAACAGGCGGAGGTGCTATTGGGTCAAATCGATCAGGCGCTGGCCGCCAACGATATAGCCCAGGCCCAGAGCCTGCTGGGGCAAGCGGAGGAATTGAATCCGTATCTCAGCGAACCCATGATCGACAAGACGGCCGAATACCAAAATACCATCAAGGTCCGCCAGATGTCGCTCAAGGATCAGATGAAGAGCCTGTTCAAGGAAAGCGTAACGAATTATAAGGCGGGGAAACTACAGCAAGCACAGGATGGTTTTGTAAAGATTCGTCAGAGCGGGGTGCAATTAGGCTTCTGGGACACGGGTGATTTCACCGACAGCGATGGCTACCTGCAAAAAATTGCGGAGAAAATGGGGCAAAAGCAGGCCGAGATGATGGCCGTCAAGCCCGCCGATAAGCCGCAGGACTGGCAGCAACCCGAAACCGTCATGGTGACGGAACCGGCGGAGACCCTCGTCACGGCCGAACCGGAACCTGCGGCGACGACCACCGCCCCCCAGCAACCGGTCAGCAAACCCGCCCCCGCCGCTGAAAAGGAAAAGCGGGGAGGATTTAGTTTATTTGGAAAGAAGAAAACCGAGCTAACCCCCCAGCAGCAGGAACAAATCAATCAATGGCTGGCCGAAGGGGAACTGGCGATGGTGAACGGCAATCACGCCCTGGCCAGAGACTATTTCCAGAAGGTATTGGCCCTCGATCCGGACGTCAGCCGTGCCCAGCAGGGACTGGCGGCGGCGGATTTCAGTTTGGCGCACCCGCAATCCGTCCAGCCGCAGGAAAAGACCATTCTGGATAAAATGCGCGATCGCCAGCAGGCGCAGCGCGAATATGTGCAGGCGCGTTTCGCGGATTCCCGCGAAAAAGTCAGCCGGCTGCTTGGCGAACAGAATTTCACGTTAGCGCGTGCGGAAGCCAGTCAAACGCTGGCGGTGCTGGATGGAGCGCGGTCCCTGCTGGAACCTGCGCAATATCAGCAAATGCGGGAGGAAACACGCGGCCTGATCAATCAGATTGACACCGCGGAAACCAAATATAATGAGGAAATGCTGACGAAAACAATCACCGCCGCCCAACAGCAGGAGATGGAGCGGCAGCGTCAGGCACAGGTGGCCCGCCAGATGAAGATTGAAGAACTGTGGCAGCGGGCGCTGAAGTTCAAGGAAGCGCGGCAGTACGAACTGGCGGCCAGCACGCTGGATCAGATGCTGGCGCTGGACGAGCAAAATGTAGCGGCCAAGATTCTGATGGAGCACATGGAAGACATGATGCTGGTGGAAAAGCAGGCCAAATATATTAAAGCCTCCAGCGAACATGAAGCCAGACTGTTCGCAGAAGCTTATGAAGCCGGCACGCCTTATTCGGAGATCACCACCTTCCCGGCCAATTGGCCGGAACTTACCGAGCGGCGTCTGCAACTGGGTAAAAAGAAGGAATATTACGGTACGGACAAGCAGCGTGCCGCGATGGAAAAGATGGACACCACCATCATCGACGTGAATTTCATCGAGCGTGAATTCCGGGCGGCCATGGAAGAACTCCGCAGCTATGGATTAAATATCGCGGTAAGCTGGAACGATCTGGAACTGGCCGGCGTTTACGATAATGATTATGTCAATCTGCAACTCGAAGGCGTTTCGGTCGGCAAGGCGCTGGATCGCATTCTGGCGTATGTGTCGGGCGGCAAGCTGGATCGGCTGGGGTTCAAGGTGGACGATGAAGGCATTATTGAAGTCAATACCGTCACCATGCTGGGGCCAGATTATAATTATTCCACACGAGTGTATTACGTCGCCGATTTGATTGAACATCCCAGCTACGGCAGCGATTACGGCGGCGGCGGTGGCGGCGGCAGCTATGGCGGCGGCGGGAGCAGCCGTGGCGGCAGTTACGGCGGCGGCAGCAGCCGCAGCGGCGGCAGCAGCAGAAGCAGCGGTAGTTCCCGAAGCAGCGGCGGCGGCTACAGCCGCATGACGTTACCTAATCAGCCGGCGCCGCAGGGTGACAGTAGCGTCACCTATGTAAATGACGATTCGGAAGCGGCGAACCGCCGCGATGGTTTTGAGTTCACTCAAAGTTATGGCGGCGGCCGCAGCGGCGGCAGTTATGGCGGCGGTCGCAGCGGTGGCGGCGGTCGCAGCGGTGGCGGCGGGCGCAGCGGCGGCGGATACGGCGGCGGCAGTGTCAATGAAGAGTACGCCTATCGCCTGATTGAACTAATTATGATGACCGTATCGCCGGAAAGCTGGGCCTATGGCACCGGCAGCATGGGAGGCGGTCGCCAAGGTGGTAGTATGTATGGCGGCGGCGGAGCGTACGGAGCCATGGGCACAGGTGGCTTAACCGGTCTGGCACAAATCGGCTATGGGCAAGTCGATGTTTACGGCGTGGATTCGCTGATTATTTATCAAACCGAAAAAGTTCACAATGAAATCGAAATCCTGCTGAAGAAGATTCGCAGCACGCGCGGCGATCAGGTATCCATCGAATCCCGATTGCTGGTTATCAACAGTAATTTCCTCGAACAAATCGGCCTGGATATCGACTTCTACTTCAATCTGGACAACGCCGGATTTGACCGGACGGGTGCGACGGATCCGACTACCGGCCGACAAATTCTCAATCCGCGCACCCAGGGCGGAAACCGCTGGACGCCGCTGGTCAGCACCAATGATTCGATAACCGGCGCCGGACCGACCGCCACCTCCGTACCGGGTTCACTGGGCGGCGGTGCTATACCCAGCGCGTTTAACATGGGCGCATCCTTTTTGGATAATATTCAGGTGGATTTCCTGATCTCCGCCACACAGGCGCATACCCGCAGTAAAACCCTGGTGGCGCCGCACGTGACGGTATTCAACGGCGAAGGCGCTTATATTGAATTCGGCACCGAAAGCAACTACGTCGCCGAAGCGGACGCGGTGCTGGGTTATGGCATCGGCTTGTTCGACCCGCAAATCGAGCAGGATTTTTCGGGTATTTTCCTGATCGTCGAACCGACCATCTCGGCCGACAAGCGTTACGTCCATCTGAACGTGGAAGTGTCGCAGGAGACGACACGCGAAATTCAGGAATTCACGACGCAAACAGCGGCCACCGGAACCACCGATACCGATGAACCCATCTCCGGCGTGCCTTCATTAATTATTCAGGAACCGGTTAAAGATATTAATTCCGTAGTCACGCACGTGGCCGTACCGGATGGCGGAACCCTGCTGCTGGGCGGACAAAAGCTTACGGGCGAAATTGAACGCGAAGTTGGCGTGCCGGGCCTGAGCACCATTCCTCTGGTAAACAGACTTTTCACGAATCGCTCCGTCGTCCGAGACGACAGCGTATTGCTGATCCTTATCAAGCCGCGCATTATTTTGCGGGAAGAAGAGGAAGAATTGCATTTTGGAAATCTGAATTATTCAGAGGAACTGCAACTGACCGGAAGCAAGTAACCGGCGGATAACGTCGGTTTTCCACAGCACCGCCAGGACGCGGGCCGATAACGCCCGCGTCTTTTTTTTGCTAAAGGGTCAGTCAATTAAAAAAGCGGGGGAAACATCGTAACGCGAAGCGACGGCCAGAGGCAGCCGGTCGGTAAGCATTTTCCGAACCGTGTTAAGGGCCAAGTCAGGGGTGTTGTTGTGTTCGCTCAGATGACTGAGCACGGCCCAGCGCAGCCGGCCCAGCGAGGCGTGGAGCAATGTCGCGGCCTCATCATTGGAAAGGTGGCCGCCGTCGCCGCGGATGCGGTTTTGCAGCCAGGGAGGATACGGCCCGGCGGCGAGCATGGCGGGGTCGTAGTTGCTTTCCAGAAAAACGCCGTCCAGATCGCTGACCCACTCCTGCAGGCCGGGGAAATTATGCCCTAAATCGGTAAAGACGCCCAGCTTGCGGCCGGCGGACTCGATGACAAAAGCAACACCGTCGATGCCGTCATGCGCGGTGGGAACCGTATGAACATGCGTTTGGCCAAAGGATAAAACATCGCCGGGATGAAAGTGTTCCATTTTACGGATGGGGTCAATTTTCTCACGGCAATGCCGGAAAACACTGTCGGTCAAGAAAACTGGAAAATGAAACCGCCGATGGAATACGCCGGCGCCGCGAACATGGTCGGCATGGTTGTGGCTGATGAGCAAGGCATTCACATTACGCATATCACGGCCGTGTTGAACCAGCCGTGTGGCGGCGCAGCGGCCGCTGATGCCGGCGTCGATCAGCAAACGGGCGTCGGACGTTTCCACGTAAATGCAGTTGCCGTTGGAGCCGCTTTGTAAGGAACAGGAAAATATCACGGCATCAAATCCTACGTCGATACGGGGCGAGGAATGCCCTCTTCGTCAACACAAACCAGAGTGACTACGCCGTCAAAACACAATTGGGGCGACTGAAGGGTTTTGCCGCGAATGTGAACGCGCACACGAACCTGACAACTGGTGCGGCCGACGCGTTCAATGGTGGCGGTCGTTTCGATGATATCGCCGAGACGGGCGGGGGCATGAAATTCCACATCCTGCATGGCGCGGGTGACAAAATTTCGTCCGGGATATTTTCGCGCACAGCAAATAAAGGCCTGTTCGTCAATAATCTGGAGAATATAACCGCCAAACAGATTGCCATAATGATTGAGGTGTTCGTGGCGAACCACAACAAAATGAGTGGCATCCTGCACGGGTAATGCGGACATGGATATCAGCTTTCGATTTTCTTCATGACATCGTCGGGAATATCAAAATTGGCGTAAACATTCTGAATATCATCATGATCTTCCAGTTGCTCCATCAGATCAAGAATTCGGCGGGCAAGGCTTTCGTCCGCTACCTCGACGTAATTGCTGGGAGACTGGACAAGATCGCTGCTTTCCAGAGGTATGTTTTTCTCCTGAAGCGCCTGCTTGACGGTTTCATACGCATCGGGAGTGCAGGTAATTTCATACCGGCCCGGCAAGGATTGCACATCGTCCGCCCCGGCTTCCAGGGCAATTTCCATAACAACATCCTCGCCGGCCTTGGCGGCGTCGATGATAAACATGCCCTTTTTACTGAACATCCAGGCGACGCAGCCGGCAGCGCCCAAAGAACCGTTCCTGGTGTCGAAAATTTTGCGGATTTCGCCGGCCGTACGATTGCGGTTGTCGGTCAGGACATGGCACATCACCGCCACCCCGCCGGGGCCGTAACCTTCGTAAAACATCTCCTCAAAATTGGCCCCCTCAAGCCCGCCGGTGCCGCGTTTGATGGCTTTTTCGATGCTGTCCTTGGGCATATTAGCACCTTTAGCCTTATCAATGGCGTAACGCAGAGAGAGATTCATGGCCGGATCACCACCGCCGCTCTTGGCGGCCATAATGATATTGCGGGCCAGTTTACTCCAGACTTTGCCGCGTTTGTTGTCAATCAGGGCTTTTTTATGCTTAATACCTGCCCAGTGGGAATGTCCTGACATATATACTCCTATTGACGACAGACATATATATAAGCGTTGCGTACTTATATCACAAAAAAGAATAAGTTTCAAGGGGACAAAGCGGTTATCAATAATCGCCCAGGTCAATAACCCGGCCTTCGGGGACGAGAAAATCGACATTAAACCGGTCATTTTCCAGAAGCGTTAAAATAACCACCGGCGTATTGACCGTCCGAGCATAGTGAAGGTCATCGGGGCCGGGGCCGGCAATCTCCCGGCCGCGAAAGGGATCGACATGAGCATGCCAGCGGGCCAGACATAAGGCGGCGTCGGTGAGCAGCGCGGCGGATTCGATGTAATGCTTATCGCCCTGAGCGCCGCCGGGGGCATAAGATTGAAATTCCCCATACCCCCC
>CAZOCV010000008.1:0-20670 GCA_964578395.1 uncultured Pirellulales bacterium | reverse complement strand
GAAACGGCGCGCCCAAAAACGCACTTCGGCCACGATAAAATCCCCTTCAGGCCAGGCCGCCGCTTCCTGTAAAACGCGCTCATAGCCGATGGACTGAATCAGGCCATACAATCCCGCCAGTTTCTCCCGCAGGGCATAGTCACCGATAAAAACATCACGGCAGCAATCCGCCAAAGGCCGCTGGGCAAGTTGTTCAATGGCCCGGCCCTCAGGCGCATCGGCTAAATGAACCGCCGTCGTCTGTTCCGCTAATAAAACCATAAGTCGCGGCACAGGCCGGGGGTCGTTGATCTGGAGAATTTTGGCGATAAAATCGTCACGCAGTGGACCGGGTGAGGTTGCATCCAAGCCTTCGGCCAACCAGACGGGCGCCTGCTGAGAATAGCGTTCCACCGCCAGAGCCGCCGCCCGACTGCGAATGTCCGGCGAATGACTATGCGAGGCAAGAATGGCGGCCAGAGTTTGGCCCAACAACTGCCCTTGTTCGTCGGAAAGCTGCCGCGACAGCAGTTCATCCAGCACCGCCAGCCGGCGGCTATCGGCTTGATCGGCCTGGCCAAAACGCTCGATCAGACCATGCACATCCCGCCGGGCAATGTCCTGAGCCGCACAGCCCACCAATCCTAACGGTAAAAGCAGTATAAAAACTCGTCGCATGGGCATACTTTTAGCACACCGGGCATTACCAGGCAAAGACATATATGGCCGCCATTGATTTTTTGCGGGGCACGCTTTACGCTTGAAAGCGGGCGCCTTTTCTAATATCATTGACGGCAAGAAGTTATATATATCGTTGGCAAAGGAAATGAACTGGTATGGCATTACCCGTGGTGGCAATTGTGGGCCGGCCCAATGTGGGCAAAAGTTCGCTGCTGAATGCGTTGGCCAAACGCATGATCAGCATTGTTGATCCTACGGCCGGAGTCACCCGCGACCGAATCAGCACCATTATCGAAGACGAGGGACGTTTTTTTGAATTAGTCGATACGGGCGGATACGGCATCGAGGACCATGATAACCTCACCGCACATGTGGAAAACCAGATTCAGCAGGCTCTGTCGCGGGCACAACTGGTGCTTTTCGTCGTCGATGTCCGTGAAGGCATTACGCCGCTGGATCAGGAAGTGGCTCAAATGCTGCGTAAACTGCCGCTCAACGTGCTGCTGGTCGCCAACAAGACCGACACCCCCAAACTGGAAAACGCCGGCGGTGAACTGTTTAAGCTGGGTTTTGGCCAGCCGCTGTTTATTTCCGCGCTGCACGGCCGCAACCGCGATGAGTTGGCCGATCAGATCATAGAGCGGCTGGCGAACGCCATCGGCGACATTCCGCCCGAACCCATTATGCATATCGCCGTTGTCGGCAAACGCAACGCCGGAAAAAGCACGTTCATCAACTCTCTGGCGGGCGAAGAACGGGTTATTGTCAGCGAAGTGCCCGGTACCACCCGTGACGCCGTGGATGTACGCATCGAAAAAGACGGCCGCACGCTGGTGCTTATCGACACCGCCGGTTTGCGTAAAAAAAGCAAAAGCGTTAACGACAGCATTGAGTTTTATAGCTATTCTCGCGCTACCCGCAGCGTGCGCCGCGCGGATGTGGTTTTGTTTTTTATCGATGCGGCGCTGGAGGTGTCGCAGGTGGATAAAAACCTGGCCCGCTATATCGCCGAAGAACACAAACCGTGTATTCTGGTGGTTAATAAATGGGACCTGGTCAAGGAAACGAATGTCGTTACGGACGATTACGCCAAATACTTCAGCAAGCTTCTGCCGGGACTGAGCTACGCCCCGATTTGTTTTATCACCGCCAAAGACGGCAAAAACACCCAGTCGGTGCTTGACCTGGCGACGGAAATGTTCAAACAGGCCACTACGGAAATTTCGACGGGCCGCCTGAACAAAGCCATTGAAATGATTATGGAGGAACGAGGACCTTCGGCCCGCAAAAAAATCGGCCGGCCGAAGATTTATTACGGAACCCAGGTGGCGACCTGTCCTCCCACCATTTTGTTATTCGTCAATAATCCCAGTACCATCGATGAAAATTACCGACGATTCTTCATCAATCGCCTGCGCAACCTGCTGCCCTTTTCGGAAGTCCCCATCCGTTTGCTGCTTCGCTCGCACCATGACCCGGCCAGAAAGATCCCATCCAAAAGCAGGAAATAGAACCCGCGAGATTATCGTTCGTGTTTGGCCCGTTGCGATTCCATCCAGAAATAGAGAGCATGAAGATTATTGGAAAAGCGATATCCTCCCCGGACTTCCGGATCGGACGCCAAAGCGCCAAGTTCCTTCATTCGCCGCAGAAAATTATCCATCACTTTTTTTTCTTCGCCGGTAAGACGCCCTCCCAGTTCCACTCTCTGAAAATGAACTTCCAGCGGTTTATCGGCCATCTTGCGTAAAATGGAACGATAACGTTCGCTGCGAATGGCGTGAAAAACCTGAGGTTCCAAAAGCTTTCGTCCAATGACTTCGGCCGCGTTAATGATGCCCGCCCACACGGCTGACGAAGGAATATCCGAGGTTTCGGCAGCCCGCCAAACAGCGTCCCCGATTTCATGGGCCAGAACAGGAAGTCCGCCGGCAAACCGTACCAGTTTGTCCATATCATCATTACGAACCACCGCTGACGCAGACCCGAAAGATTTCTGATAAAATTCCCTGACTTCGTCATCTTTCCAGGGATTAATGTCTATCAATTCAAAAACTCGCGCCAAAGACGGCTGTTGTTCAACAAGTTCCTGGCGGCGTTCCTCCAGACCGACAATAAGAATGCAAAACCGCATTTCCTGCCCTGAAGTGGCAATTTCATCCACCAGGCTTTTAAGCCAGTTGGCAAAATCCTTTGACGAAGCCAAACCATTGATATCATCCAGAATCAGTAAAAGTGATTTTTTTTTGCCTTCAAGTTTTTTTAGTAATCTCCTGACAGACGGTACAAAATCATGGGTAATAGCCGACAAATCCTTGTCATCCAAATGTAATTCCAGTGAAATGCCGAACAAACCCACCTCACGTACATAATTACCAAAAAAATCCTTCACCTGGGCATGCCAGGGTTTTTCCATACTCTCTTTTAAAAGTCGATCAAAGGTTCGCCGAACCATCTCATTAAGATTGCGCACCCCGCCGAGAAAAACATGACAACCGGCAACATTATTTTCATTTTCCCGGTCGCAAAGATGGCGAACAAAAGAAACCAGCGAACTTTTACCAATACCGCGTTCGCCGCTGACAAATCCAATTTTAAACCGACCCCGAAGGCTGGCATTCACCATGCTCCGCAGGCGTTCAATTTCCTGGATTCGGCCCACGAAAAATTCGCTTGGTACGGGTTGCCCCGGATGAAAGGGACTGGCCTCAGGATTCATAACGGATGCTCTCCGGCGTTAAAAGTTACCCATGTTCGCCGAAAAAATTTCTTATCGTCATTATACGCACAACCGGGCATAATGCAATCCAGAATACCCCTAAATGAATCTGGATATTCATCCCATCGCCACAATTTTATATCCTAATTGGGGCAACGCAGTAAATATAAACGAGCGGTTCAGGGCCGGTGTTTTTAATATCGTGCTGGGTATGGGGCGGGATGTAAGCGATTTGGCCGGCGGCGACATCGTAGGGCTTGCCCTCTTCGCCAATCAGGGCCTGACCCCGGCCGGCAAGAAACACCAACTGCTCTTCGTGGCCTTTGGTGCTGTGCAGGCCGCAGCTTTCGCCCGGTTTTAAATATACCCGGCCCGAACGCATACCATGTGTCTGCGGCTCGCCCCTAAGGAGGGGTTGATATTCTGGTTGGTTATTCAGGGATTGAACCCATGCTGTCGGCGACATAAATGCTCCTTATCTTGTTTTACGGCAAGGCATTATGATAATAGCGGTTTTTTCTTAAAAATCAATGTTATTTTATTGACACCGTAGCACAAAACCAATAATTTTATGCGTAACGCATAAGATTATGTATTTTTTATGCGCTTAAGTATTTTTTGATGAGAGTAACATGACTCGCATAAACAACTTCGTTAATGGCATCTTTTTTCTTTTTTTGGTCTGCCTGACTTGTTTGGCGGATGACCCGGCGGCAACACCGGTAACGCATGAACAATTCCAGGCTTGTCATGCCGACGGCAGCAGTTCTTTTGATGACAGCGGACCGACGCGAGTCCTCCTGGAAGGCGTTATCCTGAATATGCCGGAGGAAATCGTGTCTCCCTATTTTGTCGATGATGGCTCCATGGGCGGCCAGTGGCAGATTTATATTCAGCCGACCGACCCGGATGACCATGCCGGCACGGCCATCTATATCGGGCAGAATTATTATTGTTTGCCTTTTATTACCGACCCGGCGGATACTTACAGCGAATCGGCCTGGGATGCCGAGTTGTCGCGCATCAATTACGATCCCAATGATACGTTTTACCGTTTCTGCCCCGGCGACCGGGTAACCGTCAACGGCAAATACCTGTTTTATCGGGGCAAACTTAATATCAACGAGCAACACCACGTCACGCCGGATAATGATTTTATCATTCGTCTGGTGGAGCCGGCTGCAGGATTGCCTGAACCGGAAATTATCACACTGGATGATATAAAAAACAGTAGTGATGATTTCATCTTCGACCAAACATGCGAAAGCGGTTGCGAATATTATCAAGCCCGTCTTGTTCGGATCAATGACGTGCAATTCGTCAACACCGCTAACTGGGGGCCTAATGGTCAATTAACCATCACGGATGGAAATAAAACGTTTCCCGTTCTATTGGGCCTGGGCCGGGGTTTTGAACAATCCTGCAATTTGGCGGACAGGTTTGATATTATTGGTATTTTTGACCAGGAGAGCGGCTATACAAACCATACCAACGGCTACCGTATCTGGGTTCCCAACTACGATGGCAACGGCCTGGTGCTGACGGATCGTGCCTACCGTCGCGGCAATCTGCGCGGCGACAGCGTTAACGACGGCCGTATAGATTTGCTTGATTTGGCCGCACTGGCGGGTGATTGGTTACTGGACGTTCCTGGATTCTAATTTAATGATGCGACATCGTATAAAGGCGTTTACGCTCATTGAACTGCTGGTAGTGGTCACCATCATCAGCCTGCTGGTAAGTATTTTGCTGCCGGCGCTGAGTCGGTCACGGCGGCAGGCGACGGTGGCGGTGGTCAACGCCGAACTGTATCAAATCGGCCTGGCCCTAGAAGCCTATATGCTGGAAAATAGCGGCAACCCGCCGCCCACCTATGCCTCGTGCATGATTCAGGACCATTATTTCCAACTTCCCGACGAACTGGTTGATGGCGGCTACCTGCCCAAGCGGCCCAATGACCGGGAGGCTATGTCTTCGGGCATGGAAGACCGTTTCAATCCCGGCCATACCTATAAATACCAGTCGGTCGGGCCTATCCTTCTCAACGGCGGCGCGTATGTCAAAAACGGCGCTTCCTTATATATTCCCAATGGATTTCCGGACAACCCGCAATCTACGGGGCAATTCTATTGCGATCCGAAAAAATCATCGGTGTCATGGGTCATCTACAGCCTGGGACCGAAATTTAATGAACCGCTAATGAAAAGCATGTTTTATCCGCTGCCCTCCATCACCTGGTATGATCCTGCTTTGGATTACGGCGTGCTGACGCGCATCAGGCTGAAAAACGGGCGGCACATCGGCAGCTTTGAAGGAAACTAAAGCGTGCAACCACGCAGCGCAATATTCTTGATGCTGGCGTTCTTGTCTCTGCAGAGCGGCTGCGGCAAGAAGGATGATGCGGCGGGACCGCGGCCGGAGATCGCCGTGGCGAATTCCTATCTTCATGCCGCGGTGCTGGATTTGTGCGGCGACGACACATCGGTATTAAGCCTGACGCCGCCGGGGATGTGCCCGGGGCATTTTGATCTTACACCGGGATTGGCGCAACAACTGCGGCAATGCCATACGTTAATCGTTTTCGATTTTCAAAAAAAACTCATTGAGGATATACCCCACAGCGAGAACTTTAATGTTATCATCATCACGCCCGGTAAAGGTTTGTGTCGGCCTCAAACGTATCTGGCGGTCGTAAAAAACATCGCGGAACATTTACGCAACGCCTCCCCTGCTGACACGGAGCGTTTACAAAATCGCATCAAGGACATTGAAAGCCGCCTGCAAACCCTTGAAAAACGTCTGCATACGCTTATGCAGGACACTCGTTTGGCGCAGGCCCCGGTATTATGTTCCGTCCATCAGGCGGAGTTCGCCGACTGGTTAGGTCTGAAGGTCATCGACACGTTCGTGGGTCGTGACACCGCCACTCTGGCGGCTATGGATGCGAGCCTCAGCCTGGGCCGGGAACAAAAGGTGCAGCTCGTTATCGCCAATTTACAGGAAGGAACCGAACTGGCCGGAACCCTGGCGCGGGAACTTCATGTCCCCGCCATCACCTTCAATAATTTTCCTGACCCCCGGCAGGGCGCTAGGGCATTTGACGCCTGCCTCGAACACAATGTCCAAACTCTTGTCGAGGCACTAGGCGACTAATGGCATCATTATTCACGTTGACCGACGTTGTTATCCATCGACGGAACAAGTGCATCCTTTGCGTGGAAAAGCTGGCCATCGCACGAGGTGAATTCGTCGGCATCATCGGTCCCAACGGCGCGGGCAAAACCACGCTAATGCTCACCTGCGGCGGCATAATCCATCCCGACCGCGGCAGCATCCACTTCGAGCAATGGAACCTCGCCCGCCTGGGAAGCATCGCGGGCAGCCGCATCCGGCGGCGGTTTGGTTATGTCCCTCAAAGCGCCCACTATCATACGGAGTTACCTTTTACCCTGCGGGAGGTGGTCGAGATGGGTCTGGCGGGCGTCCGGTCGCCGTGGCGGCGCATAACGCATGATGACCGCCAGGCCATCGACTTCTGGATTGAGCGCATGGGCCTGCGCGACCGGAGCGGCCATACTTTTCGCTCGCTTTCCGGCGGTGAACGCCAAAAATGCCTCATGGCCCGCGCCCTGGTGCGCCGGCCGGACGTGCTGATGCTGGATGAACCCTGCGCCAATCTGGATTTTTTCTGGAAGGAGCAAATTTATACCCTGCTGGATGAACTCCACCGGGAATTATCATTGACGATCCTGCTGATTTCACACGATGACGGCCTGCTGCCAAACCAGCAGCGCCGCTTGCTGCTCCTGCATCAGGGGCGCATCGCCGCGGATGGCCCGGCGGTCGAGGTATTACAAACACTACCACTGCAAAAGGCGTATGGAATGAGTTAACCACGGATTATCTTAGCGCGGCGAGACCGCAACAAAATTCTAATCTCTAATTTCTAAATCCTAAACAAATTCAAATAGAAAAACTCAAATGGCGAAAACGAATACAAGGCCTTGTGATAAAAGTGGTTATTTTTATCAAAATAAAAACCGCTCATAAAAAACAAGAAGTTGCAGGATAGTAGTACGGATTTTTTATCCGCAAATGATGCTCGTGTACGGTAATGTTTTTTTTACTATGTCATTTTATATTTTGATTTTTGCTTTATCTTATGGCTTTCGAATTAATATGAATTCCTTCTTACTCATGGTGCTGCTGGGCGGGGTGATGGCCGGCGCTTCGTCGGGCCTGCTGGGGGTGTATATCGTCGGCCTGCGTTTGCCGTTTCTGGGTACGTGCATCTCTCATGCGGCGATGGCGGGCATGGTCTGGGGCGCGGTGCTGGGCGTCAACCCGACGCTGGCGGCCGTAGCGGCGGCTGTCATTTCGGGCGTTTTACTGGCCCCGCTGCGGCCGGACAAGACGCGCCTGGACACCAATGTCGTTCTGGCGGTGATATTTTCTACGCTCATGGGACTGACGTTTCTGGGTATCGGCCTGGCCGAAGGCAGCCGCAACGAACTTTACGGCTGGATGTGGGGCAGCGTGCTGTTTGTCCGGACGGGCGACATCATCGCTATGGCGGTAATGGGCCTACTGGTCGCGGCGTTCGCTCTCCTGTTTCGGCGGGAAATGAAGGCGATTTTATTGAGCCGCATCGCCGCGGTCGCCACCGGCATCCCCGACACCCTTATCCTCGCGGGATTTCTGGCCCTGTGCGGCGGGGCGTTGGCCATCAACCTGGAAATTGTCGGCGGGCTGCTGATTTTCAGCCTGATTACCAATCCCGCCGCCGTAGCCTACCAGCTGGGCCGAGGGTTCCGCAGCGTGGTGGCCCTGAGCATCGCCGGCGGCATCTTCAGCTCCGTCGGCGGCATCATCGTATCGTATCTGCTGAATTTACCCACCGGGGCGTGCATCGTCCTGACCAGCGCCCTGCTGTTTCTCCTGCCCCCGCTGCACCGCCGTTTATACGGGGTACGCGACTAACGCAAACGCGCAACCGGTGTTTTTCCCGCCGAACGCCCCATCTTATATTTCCGCCGGCCAGGCGCTCAGGCGCGGCATCAGGTTTTCCAGTTCCGCCACTGCGGCGCTGACGGCATCGACGGATTTCTGAGCGGCGGCAGTGTGAATCTGGTTTATCTGCTCTCGGAGCATATCGAAGCCGGCGCCCTCGGCGCTGCCTTTGACTTCCTGGGCCAAAATAGTCATGTGCTCCCAGTCTTGCTTTTCCAGCGCGGTTTGCACTTTCAGCAGCAGTTCGGGCAGTTCCTCCAGAAACACCTCCGCCACCGACTGTAAATCCGGATGGCCGGCCAAACGCGACACCAGCAAATTCTTTTCCGCCTGATCGCCCGTTACATCAATAACTTTACGCTCCTGCTCCGCAACGAAAGACGCCGGCGACGCCGACGCCTGGCCATCCTGGTCTTCTGTAGCATACTGCGGCAGCGCCAGGGTAAAAACAGACCCCCGGCCTAATTCACTTTCCAGACGCACCGTGCCTCCCAGCAGCGTCATCAGTTCACGGGTAATCGCCAGCCCCAGACCCGTGCCGCCGTAACGCCGCACGGTACTGCCGTCAGCCTGTTTAAAGGCTTCAAAGACGATTTCCTGTTTGGCCGGTTCGATGCCGATGCCGCTGTCCTCCACGTGCAGCTGATACCATCCTCTTCCTTCCTGCTGCTCTTTGCGGATGCGCAAACGCACATATCCCTTTTCCGTAAATTTTACCGCATTGCCCAGCAGGTTGATGAGGCACTGCTTCAGCCGCGTGGGATCGGTCTGCACACAGCGATCCGAACACTCCCAAATGACCTCCAGTGGAATGTTCTTCTCGCGGGCCTGCGGCTCCAGCAAACCCACGGCCGCATTAACAATTTCCTCCAGACGGCAATCGGTCAATTCGACCTGCATCTTGCCCGCCTCGATGCGGGAGTAATCCAGAATATCGTTTATCAAAAGCAATAAATGCCGGGCGGAATCGTGAATCATTTCGGCGTATTCCCGGTGTTCATCCGACAAGTTAGCCTCCGCCAGCAAGCGGCTGAAACCGATAATGCCGTTCATGGGCGTGCGAATTTCGTGGCTCATGCCCGCCATGAATTCACTCTTGGTGCGGCTGGCCGCCAAGGCCTGCTGCGCCAGCAGATTGGCCCGTTCGATGCTCACCTGCAACTGGGTGTTGATATATTCCACTTCGTTGCGGGCTTCTTCGGCGGCCTCACGCGCCTGCACCAGTTCGGTCACATCCCGCAGCGTAAGCAGGGAGCCGATATAGTGGTTATCACATATGACCGGCTGCAATGACATTTCCAGTCGCGCATTGCGCAAGGTGGTCGAAAAGAACCAGGGATCATGATCCGGCTTTTCCCGATAGACATCCGCCGTAGCGCGCAGCTTACGCGCCAGTTCGTCCGGAAAGAAATGCCAGAAACGCCGTCCCAGGATATCCTGCAGGGGCTGGCCGATAAAATCGGCGAAAAACGGGTTGACCTCGATGATGACATGGCTGGTGTCGCTGAGCACCACGCCTTCCCGCAATGACGCGATCATCGCCGAGAGTTTTTCCGCTTCCCGCTCGAGTTGTTCATCCGCGTTAATACGTTCACTGATATCGCGGACGACGGCCAGAATGTAATCCCCGGTTTTGTTTTGGCAGCGCATCAATCGAATTTGCGCGGGGAACGTCGTGCCGTTTTTTCGCCGATGCTCGCCGAAGATGGTTTTGGGCACGCCCGGCGCTATCCGCCGCCACAACTCCCCTCCATTTTGTTTATCGAAGCGGTCATCGATATCCCACACCGTCATTTGCTGCAATTCGCTTTCGGTGTAACCCAGTTGCCGGCACGCCGTGGCGCTCACCCGGAAAAATCGCCCTTCCATATCATGCAGATAGAAGGCCTCCTCCAGAACCTCGGTAAGCTCGCCAAAAAGCCGGCTTTCCTGATTCGAATGATTTCCACGCTGACGCCGCCGCCAAACCCTTTCGACCCACGCACCCAGGGCCGCCCCCCCCAGCAGAAGCAATATCCATCCAGTTATATGCAGCATAAACGGCTTCGTTCCGCAGACTCATCCAAGATCGCTTTAACTGGCGTCAACCGTCTTTTTCTCCGCAACCGAGCTTTCCAGAATCATGCGGACGTCTTCCTTGTCGGGCGGCATACAGAGATAATTATGCCCGCCCTGCACCATCGCCTGATGGCCGGAACCCACATCGTCGCACAAAGCAATGACCGGCAAGCCGCTTTTTAGGCAAACCTGCTCAAACACATCTACATTATCGGAATGGTAATCCATGAACACCAAATCAGAACTGGAATAATTCAAGGCGTCCAGATCCACATAATCCCTTTTGATTTCCGAACGAAATCCATATTCGGAGAGATAAAATTTCAGCATGTTAATCCAGGTGTTGTACTGGCTGACGACAATCGCCTTGGCGTTGCCGCTGTGGCCCGCCAGGCTCCGCCGGGTGATATGCCCCACCAGCGCCCGCTCCAGCGACCGGTACAAAAATTCATCCACCTGTTTGGCCATCAGGCATTCATCAATTCCCGCCTGAAACAATTTAAAGCTGTCCCGGTTATCCTGCAAAATGGCCAGCCGCGCCAGCCGGTTATTGCCGCCTACCGCCTCCTGCAAGAGTTTTTCATTCCGCGCCAGTACCGATCCTTCGCAAAAAATCACCAGTTGCGCCTGAAGGCGATCGGCGTTCTTCATGGCCTCATCCAGGCTGTTCATCTGCTTGACCTGATAATCCTCGGATTTCAGCAAAGAGGTGATTTTTTGCGTGTCTTCATTGTCAGGACCGATGACCAGAATTAAAATGCCGGTTTTGTTATACAGTTTGGCGCGTAAGCGGGAGATGCGATCCTCCTGCAGCCGCAGGCGCGTCACCTTGTCATTATCCACCGACCGACAGCCCACTTCCAGCCAGGAGCCGTGCGTATCCACCTGCTTTTTCATACGCACCACTTCCATAAAACATTGTTTAATCTTGCCGCCCGGCTGGGAAAATGTTATCTCCACCAGGCGACTGGGAATAAAATTGGTATCCACCTTGAAACACATGCCCGAACGCGAAACATCCTGAATATTAATGCACCATTCCCGCCGCTCCCCGGGGCGAAGATCCGTTATGCGCTTGAGAGTACCCATTAAATTGGCATTAAAGCGCTTTTCCTGGCGCATATTGGTGGCGGATTGCTCGTCCAGGTCGTCACCTATCTGCGCCGCACGCAGCTTGGCGATAACCTCCGCCAAAAAAACCTCCACGACGTACAGATCCTTGAGTTCCATACCTCGCAGTAACGATTCAATCTTGTCCAGTTTCATCGCTGTCACTTCTGACATACTCCGACCTCCGACGTAACCCATTTCTCCACGTCCTTATTCGGTTCGATTCCTTTCCGAATCGACCATGATCTTTACTATTCTTATCCTCCCTGCGCACCGTCCGATAAAAAATGTGATTCCCCTCATCCTTGACCATAATCATTGCCTGTTCGGAGCCTCCCCTTCGTAAATTATCGCTTTTGCGACGGCTGACGCCCGATAATGCGGCAGTCATCCTGCCGTCCCCCTTTGGTTTTTTATACTGAAAACCGGCCGCGGCGTTATTCGTGGCGCAGGGATTCGATGGGGTCCAGATAGGCCGCACGATACGCCGGATACAAGCCGAACGCCACCCCTATAGCAGCGCTGATGCCGAACGCCAATACCAGCGACGCGACGGTTATCTCCGTGGGCATTTTTCCAAAACGCTCCACCAGCACCGGAATCGTCACGCCCACCACGATGCCCAGCAAGCCGCCCACCAGCGTCAGCAGAATCGTTTCGGAAAGAAACTGCATAATGATGTCGCTGCGCCGCGCCCCCAGCGCCCGCCGAATGCCGATCTCCCGCGTCCGCTCACTCACCGTCGCCAGCATGATATTCATAATGCCGATGCCGCCCACCAGCAGACTGATCGCCGCTATCGAACCCAGCACGATGCTGAAAATACGCTTGGTCTCTTTGGCCTGCTCCAATAGTTCCAGCGGCACGACGATCTGATAATCCTTTTTTTTATGCAGGGGGCTTTCGCTCAGCATGGCGTCAAGCACATCGCGCGTCATTAGCACCTGATCGGAGTCGCTTACCTTTATGGTAATCTGATCCAGTTCCACACGGTCAACCTGCATGCCGCCGCCACCTGATGAACTGACGCTGGTCTCTCCGAAACGATCCTTGATGTTGCTGATGGGAATATAGATATTGCCCGCCACCCCGCCGCCGCCCGTTTTCGCCCCCGCCGCTGAATCGGCGGCGGAAATGGCGCCTGCGGCCCCCAGGTTCGACGACGTCACCACGCCGATCACACGATAATAATCACTCTTGATTTTTATAAACTGCCCCAAAGGTTCGTCATAGAAAAACAAACGTTCCGCCACCGCGTCATCCACCACGCAAAGTCCCGGCTTATAATCCATATCCGTCTGCACGAAAAACCGGCCCGCCACCAGTTTCACCGGACTGATTTCCGGAAACCACGGCACCGTGCCCACCACTTTCACCGCCGCCTGATGATGGCGAAAACGCGCCTCCTGGTTGAGGCTGCGTTCGGGCACAATCACTTCCACATTCGGCAGGGTGTCGCGAAATCGCTGTGCATCACTGTAACGCAGCCCGTATTCCCGCATCGTCTGGCTGCTTTGCTGGGTAACGTTTTCCGCGGGCGGCGCCACGGTTTTGATGATGATATTCTGGCTGCCCAAACGAACGATTTGCTCCTGCGCTTCGCGGCTGGCGCCGGCGCCAATGGCCAGCATGGCGATAACCGACGATACCCCGAAGATAATGCCCAGCATCGTCAGCACGGAACGCAGCCGATGCATCCACAGGCTTTTCGCGCCTGTTTTGACCATGCGTTTTAACTGAAACCAGATCATGCGCCCCCCCTGGAGTTAATCGTTTCGCGGTCGATGCGTCCGTCGAGCAGATGAATCACCCGCCCGGTGCCTTCCGCCACACGCTGATCGTGCGTAACGACGACCAGCGTCTTTCCCTGACGGTTCAATTCGTTAAGAATATTGAGAATATCGCGTCCGCTTTGGGTGTCCAGATTGCCCGTGGGTTCATCCGCCAGAATTAAAACGGGGTCATTAGCCAGCGCCCGGGCAATCGCCACCCGCTGCTGCTGGCCGCCGCTCAACTCCGTCGGCCGATGCGTAACCCGATCACCCAGCCCGACACGCTCGGCCAGGTCCCGGGCGCGGTGATGGCTGTCCGTCTCTGAAACGCGCTGATACGCCATCGGCACTTCGATATTTTCAATGACATTCAACTGCGCAATAAGATTATATGACTGAAAAATAAATCCCAGCCGCGCCCCGCGAATCCGCGACAGCTCATCATCTTCCAGACGCGACACATCGCGCCCATCGAGCAGATATCGCCCCGACGTCGGCCGATCCAGACACCCCAGCATGTTTAGCAAGGTGCTTTTACCTGACCCGCTGGGCCCCATGATGGCAACGTACTCTCCCTCCTGTAATGTCAAGTCAATCCCCTTGAGCACCTCCAGCGTGGTTTCACCCATCTGGTAGCTTTTACAAAGATTCTCAATCTGCACCACACTGGGCCGGGATTCAGAGCGGGACATTGTTGCTGCGTTCATCATGGCTCCGTGTTTTGCGCCGGCGGGGAAGGATTCTGCCCGGAACGTTCACCCTGACCACCTTCACCGCCGCGGCGCGGCCGACGCGGCCTTTGCTGCCCGCCGGGAACCGCTTCCGACGGCATGGTCCCCTCCGCGGGAGGCGCCATTTGCGCTGGAGCCTGACCCGGCGGCGGCATTTGCCCTGAAGGCATTGTCTGTCCGGGCATCGGTCCAAAAGCCGGAGTGCTTTCCGGTTGAAGATCAGGACGTTCGCCGGCGGCCTTTTCAGGGGCGCTCTCCGTTTTCACGGGAACCTGACGAGGCTGCTTCCCCGCATCCGTTTCTATTTCCCGCGGCGGCGCCAGCAGCACGTTCTGCCCTTCTTCCAGGCCGGACGTTATGACCGTAAAACTATCATTAAACGCTCCCGTCTGCACGGGAACCTTCTTCGCTCCGTTCATGGTTTCCACATAACACACTTTTTGCCCACCCCGCGTCACCACCGCCTGCAACGGGACCGTCAAGACCCCATCCAGTTCCTGCACCAGAATCGTCACCTTGGCGCTCATGCCGGATTTTAACAGCAGGTTATTGCCTTCGATGGTCACTTCCGTGGCATAGACTTTCAAATCCGGATTCATAAACCACCGCTGCTGATCCGGCAACTGGCTGATGGTGTTCACACGCCCGGTGAAAACATGATCGGGAAAGGCATCGACCACAATCGTGGCGGTCTGGCCCGGTTGAATCCGCGACATTTGCGTTTCATGCACTTTTGCCTCCACCGCCATTTCCGAAGCGCTCGGCAACGACATAATCTTTTGCCGCTCGCGCACCTGCGACCCCACCGTCAGCGGCTCATCGCGCCAGTTTTCCTTATAATACACCACCAGACCCGGCGACGGCGCTTTCACGATGCAATTTTCCAGTTGTTTGCGATATTTATCCAGGCGATCCTGCTGCACGCGATATTCCGCTTCGGCGCTTTTAAGCCGCGCTTCCCGCTGGGCCAGTTGCGCTTCGGCCTGTTTCTGCGTCCGGTCCAGCGCCCGCAGCGATTCCTCATAATCGCTCACCAGACGCTCCGTCTCCTTGGGCAGTTCATAACGCACATACAAATCCAGGCTCATTTGCGCCTGTTCCACGTTGATTTCCTTCGCTTTGACGCTTAATTCATCGCCTTCCAGTTCGGTTTTGGTGACATATTCCTTTTCGTACAGCCGCCGCGTCCAGTCCAGCCGATTCCGCGCCTGCGCCACCTCCTCATTGACGATGGTAATCTGATTGGTCAGTTCCTGCCGCCGCTTGTAAGATTCGCCGCCCAGCTTTTCCGGATTCGCCAGAATCGCCGCGATAATATCCCGCGGGATACCCGCTTCGGTATGCGTCAATAACTCCGACGCCGCTTGTTCCCCAACATATTTTCGCAAATCCAACCGTGCAAACTGAACCTTGAGTTTGGCCGTTTCCACATCGCTTTCGTTCTGCTTCAGCTGAATCTCGTAGGACTTTTGAGCTTCGGTCAACGTTGCTTCCGCGCTGTAAAACGATATCTCCTGCTGCGCCAGCCTTTCCTTGAGCTCCGATGAATCAAACTCCACAATCACCTTGCCCGCCGCCACATCGTCGGCCGTTATCAGAGAGCCTTCGGCGACAATACTCACGATCGTGGTGCTGCCTTCCACCCCGCAGGTTATTTCCACCGGATTGCGCGCTTTTATTTCTCCGCTTTCCACCACCTCAATGCGCAAATCACCGCGCCGGACTTCATAAACGGGAGAGGATGAAGCTTCCTCCGTCCCGCCCCAACCCCAGCGCCACGCCAGCACCGCTATAAGTATTAATGCCGCCAGCACCGCCGGAACGATGAGCGGCCGCCAGCGATTACGAACCGCCGCGTACTGCATTTTTCCTTTGGCGAAGGCATCCTGTTGCTGCTTATTCATATCCGTCATTTTGCAGGCTCCTGCCATAATCCATCCGGGCGCACGTCCAGTACGCCCATATCACGATACAAAGCCAGTTGCGCGATAAAGTGCCCCACCAGCGCCGTCGTTGTCGCATTTTGCGAATCCACCAGTGACGCCTGGGCCTCCAGCAAATCGCGGGTATCGGCGCGGCCGGCCTGAAGCAGCATCCGCGTGCTTTCCACCCGCTCCTGCGCCAGTTTCAAACTCAGTTGCTGAATCCGGTACGTTTGCGCCGCCTGCTCAAGGTTGCGCAATCCCTGCCGCACCTCCAGCTTGACATCATCGACTTTTTCCTCGTAGTTGCGCTGCTGACGCATCAGATTAATCAGCGCACGGCGATAGGTATTGCGCTCCGCGGTCCGCTCAAAAGGCAAATCCAGTTCCGCCCCCAGCGAATAATCACCCTGATGAAACTCCAGCGTATTAAACTGCGTCCGCTCCCGTGACGCCACACCCGCGCTGCCCCGCAGCGTCAGATCCGCCTCCAGAGCATCGGCCGCCACCCGAACCTGACGCTGGGCATCCACCGTTTGATCAGCAGTGTTGGCTAAATCCAGCCGATGACTCATGGCCGCTTCTATCACTTCCTCGGACGTATAACTTAACTCGCCTATCCCGCGTTCACTCAGCACCGCCAGTTCATTCTGGTCCAGTTCGATGTCCACATCGGTTGGCAATCCCAGCGTAATTTTGAATTGATCGAGTTGCTGCCTGTAATCCTGCTGCGCCAGCACCAGGCGGTTTTCCGCCAACAGCATCTGCTGCTGGGCCTGATCCACCTCGTAACGGGGTTTGCGACCCGCCTGGGCCAGCATTTGCACCTGATCGTAGGACAATTTCAAATTATTGAAGTTGTTCTCTTCATTGGTAATGCTGTCGCGGGCCCGCAAAACGTCGTAATATTCCCGCAAAATAGTCACCACAAAAATCTTGCGATATCGATTAAACGACCGAATTTCATTGACCGTATCGCGTTCGGCCTGAATCAGATTCTCCTGCACTATCTCCCGCCCCGCGCCCCGCAAAATCGGCTGCGCCACGGAGGCGCTGAGAAATGATCCCAGACTGCTGCGCGAATCCCCCATCAGGATCTTCACCCAATCCAGCGCCAGGCTGGTGCTGATGGCCGTTCCTTCCGCCAAAAGCTGACTGAATCCCGCTTCACCCGAAGTGGTGACGCCTTCGGAAATCCCGCCGCTGGTATGATAATTCGTGGAAAAAATGCCAAACCACTTCGGCTCAAAATCATTCCGCACCCCCGTCAGCGACAGCGCCTGCAGGTACAACGCTTCACGCTGGGAAAGATAATCCCGGTTTTGTGCCGTCGCCAGCGCCACCGCCTCCGCCAGAGATATAACCCCGCTTTGCGGCAACTGGTCGGCCCTGATATCGTTTGGGTCCGCTTCCACATCGGAAATACGATAATTCGACTGGCTGCCGTAATGCGGCTGCCACTTTTCCTGTAAAATTTTGTAAACCTCTTCATCCGCCTGCTTTTGATAGGTTTCCGGGCCGCAGCCGCATATCAATAGCCAGCCCCACAGACCCACAAAAACTCTGAGCCAGAGCCATGTCACTTTTTTTACAGGGATATCTTTTTTCATAACCGCAATAAAAACATATAGTTATATAATTTTACAGGCCGCCCCACCGCCACATTTTGCAGCACCTGCTTAAATGACGACTTCCAGCAGCAATTGTTGCGGGAAAAATCGTTAAATTCGATATTTTTTGACATATTATCTCATTTTGGCGTCTAACCTTAAGTAAATTTTATATCAACGCCGCAAATGAGCCATTTATACGCTTTTTGGACTATTTGCCCCATAAACCGGCATGAAATTACGGTATCAAAGGGCCTCAAGCCGATAATTAATGACAACAGACCGAAATGAAGTTACGGCACAAATTACCATAACTCATTACAAATAGGAAAGTTAAAGTGAATGATTTCCTGATCAGATTGCAAGATGCGCTCATGGCTTACAACGGCCAGACGCTGGTTATCGCCGGCGTCATCGCCGCCATTGGCGGATTATTCCTCTGGCTGGGCGGTGCGCGATTTGCCGGCCTGGTGCTGGGTGTCTGCGGTGGCGGCTGCGGCGCGGTGGCGGGTCTGCTGGCCGGTCACTGGCTCGAAGTACATCCCGCCCTTTCAGCGCTTGTTGGCGCCGCGGTTTTGGCCCTGGCCGCCATTCTGCTGAAAAAAGTGGTTATTGTTATCCTCGCCGCCATAATATTTACCTTTATCGCGGGGACAACTTACCTCAGTTATCAATATAACAAACCCGACTGGCAGAATAAACTCAGCGAAATTCGTTCACAGGCGATGTTGGCGACCCCAACCCCGTCTGAAACGTCAGAGCCAACCTCCTCGTCGCTGGAACGGCGCATACTCTTCCTGCAGCAATACCATGATGCCGCCGGCCTGGCGGAATCGCAAACCGATAAGGCCCAGGGAAAACTTCAGCAGCTTTGGGCCGAATTGCGTTATTCTCTCGGCGAACATCGCACCGGCGTGGTTCTGTGGGCTATCCTGGGCGGGGTCGTCGGCCTGGCGCTGGCGTATCTGGTCATGAAAGTCATGATGGCCATGTGTTTCAGCCTCGTGGGAGCTGCCGCTATCGTTGCCGGCGTAACCCTGGTGCTTTTTGCCAAGGGCACGCCCGCTATTTCTCATATGATGAGCCGACCGCGCGTTGTGCCTTTTATTTTCACCGCCATGGTGGCGTTGGGACTCATCGTCCAGTTATTTATTTCCCGACAACCTAAAAAAGCCGACGATGATGAATCTGATGATAAGAAAAAATCGTAATCTCAAAGGATGTAACATATGTTGACTTTTTTGAGCCTGCTGGCACAAGCACAATCCAACGGAGCCACACCCCCGCCCCCGGCACAGGAAATCCCCCCGTCATTTCTGGGCCGTATTCCTATCGAAGAAATCTGGACGCGCATTCAGGAGCTGACCTGGATACAGGCGGCGGTGCTGATTGCCTTCGGCATTATTTACCTGGTTTATGGATGGCGCATCTTCAAAGCCTTGGTGGTCATCAACTTAGGTGGGCTGGGCCTGGCCGGCGGTTATGTCCTGGGCAATCGCCTTGGCTCGCCGCTCTGGGGAGCGATATTAGGAACCATGGTTTTTTCCCTGGTGAGTTTTCCCTTTATGAAATATTCCGTTGCGGTATTAGGCGGCCTGGCGGGCGGGGTCATTGGCGGTGCCTTCTGGCGGGCGGTCGGATTGCCGGAACCGCTGGTCTGGTGCGGCGCTCTGGTCGGCCTCATCGCCGGAGGTTTTCTGGTTTTCGCCAGTTATAAAACGTCCATTATGCTTTTCAGTTCGCTGCAAGGCTCCATGTTCGTCGTCGCCGGCATTCTGGCCCTGCTCAACGATTACCCCTCCATCGGCGATTCCCTCACCGTCGCCGTCTATGGCCATGTCTCTCTGCTGCCGCTGCTATTAATCGTCCCCACCCTCCTGGGCATGTATTTCCAGCAAAAACTCCTTAAACTCAACAACAAATGGGCCTTGCCCACCTCATAAGCGATATTTTTGACCCTGTTTGCCCAAAATCCTGTTGCATCGAGTGCAAACGCCGGTTATAATACTATTGAGTTGACATTGCTTTGATTATTCAAGTTATCAGCAATCGCAACTCTACCTGACATGATCCGCCTGTTTTAAGGTTCAATCCTGCTAATTATTGCTGCGCTATGTTTGCGCGCCTTTTGAAAGGATGATTCCATGTCAACACCCACACCCCCCTCTTCACCGTCTCCCGACCCCTTTGCCCGGATGAACCGTCCGGTCCTGGTTACTTCCTCGTCGCCGCCGCTTACCCCTCACACCTGGGCGCGGCTATGTTACTGGCTCAGCATCCTGTTGCTTCTGGCCGGAATTTGGATGCTCATTAATCCCTTTCATCGCACACCCGGCAAATTGTCTCATATTTTCATCACGTTATGTGCGTTTGAAGGCTATATGTGGCTGCTGCTGGTGCTGGCCCGATGGCAATTTTCGCATAAACTTTTCAAAGATGCGGTGCGTTCGGCCGTTTTTTGCGCCATTTTAACCGGTTTTTTATTCATCGTTCTCAACGAACTGCATCAGGCCGCACCTAAAGTTGCTCCGTTTGTCACTGTCTTGGCCGTCGGCTGTACGATTTTTCGCCTTCTGGCCGCACGCTGCTGGCTCAACCTGACTTTACCCGCGCCGCTTCTCGGATTGCTCCTCGCCGGCGTCGCCATTTTGGCCCTGCCCGCGCTGCTCATTCAGACCATCCATCCCGACAACGAATACCTCAGACATCAGGTCGGCTGGCTCTTTTGCTGGCTCATCGCCATCTGGGCCGCTCTGCATATACCGGTTTTGGGCTGGTATCACCGTCGCCGCTTCACCAGCACCGCGACACCGTTGGGCCAATGGTGGACCGGCTGGATTATCAGCCTCATTCTCGGAATTTTTATTATCCTGCAAAGTTATTCCGCCCTATGGATTATGCGCGTGGAATGGGCACAGTGGTATTTCACCCCGTTTTTCATGGCGCTTGGCGTTGTCGTCATGCTGCTGGCCTATGATCGGCGCAAAGTCCGCTCCGAGGCTACGGCCGTATTCGCCCTTGCCCTGATGCACGCTATCCTCGCCACCCAAAGCCACTTGCCGCGAATTCTTCACAGCG
>CAZOCV010000007.1:0-31729 GCA_964578395.1 uncultured Pirellulales bacterium | reverse complement strand
TGGACGACGGTGCAGTTCCAGCCCAAGGAAATGGCCAATAATCTGCGTGATTACGGCAGTTTCATCCCCGGTTTGCGGCCGGGCCGGCGCACCTCCGAATACCTGGAAAAGGTGATGAGCCGCATCACGTATGTGGGCGCTGCGTTTTTGGCGATTATCGCCCTGGTGCCCAGTTTGGTGGTGGTGGCGGTGGGCGTGCCGTACAATGTGGCCGCCTTCCTCGGCGGTACGGGTTTGTTGATCGTGGTTTCGGTTTCACTGGACCTCGTCCAGCGCATTGAGACGAATCTGATTATGCGTAACTATGCCGGTTTCATGCAAAGCGGCAGGATCAAGGGAGCCTATACATGATCGTGGTGTTTCTTGGTCCGCCCGGCGCCGGCAAAGGCACGCAGTGCAAACGGCTGGTGGAAAAATACCACCTGAACCATTTGTCCAGCGGTGATATCCTGCGCCGTGAACGCCGCGAAGGCACCACGCTGGGTAAAAAAGCCCAGTCTTATATGGACAGCGGTGCTCTGGTTCCTGACGACTTGATTGTCGCCATGATGACCAAAGAAATTAATGCGGCTTCCGGAAATGTGGTGCTCGATGGTTTTCCGCGCACCTTGCCGCAGGCGGAAGCGCTGGATGCCGCCTTAAAAAAAGATGGTGCTAAAATTGACGCCGTGCTGAACCTGGATGTGGATGATAACAAGCTCGAAGAACGCATTACCGGCCGCCGCAGTTGCGGCAAATGCGGCGCGGCTTACCATACTACGTTTATGCCGCCGAAAAAACGGGATATTTGCGACGCCTGCGGCGCGGCCCTGGTGCAGCGGCCGGATGATACCCCGGAGGTAGTGCGCCATCGCATAAAAACGTATCACGAGCAAACGGCGCCGCTGGTGTCGTATTACTCGAAAAAGGGAGTTTGCCATGATATCGACGGCAACGCCGATATCGAAAAGGTGACTCAATCGCTCTTTGAAACCTTAAATGGAATTTCCGCGGCCTGACTATGGCCATCGTAATACGCAGCCAGAAGGAAATTGAACGCCTGCGGCAGGCAGGACGGCTGGTCGGCCGGATTCTGCGGCGATTACGGGATGAAGTTGCTCCGGGCGTGACGACGGCGCATCTGGCGGAAATTACGGATGCCATGATCGTGGAAGCCGGCGCCGCGGCGCTGTTTCGCGGCGTGCCCAATGCCTATGGCAAACAGCCGTTTCCTTCGGCTATTTGCGCCAGCGTCAATCAGGAACTGGTGCACGGCATTCCCGGGCCGCGGACGCTTAAGGATGGCGATATCCTCAGCGTCGATTGCGGCGTGAAACTGGATGGCTATTGCGGCGATGCGGCCATGACGTATGGCGTCGGCCGTGTAGCGGAAGATGTGGTCCGGCTGGTTGGTGTTTGCCAGGATATGCTGGATATTGCTGTCCGGGAAATCCGCCCCGGCCGCAAGTGGAGCGAAATCGCCGGCCTGATGCAGGCCGCCGCCGAAAAGGCGGGTTTTGGTGTTGTTCGCGATTATGTCGGTCATGGTATTGGCCGGCGTATGCACGAATCGCCCCAGTTGCCCAACTTTGTCAGCCGCGATCTGTTACGCCGCGACATTATGTTGCGAAAAGGTATGGTCCTGGCCGTGGAGCCGATGATTACGCTGGGTGACTGGAGCGTAAAAGTGCTCGATGACGGCTGGACCGTGGTAACCAGCGACGGTAAGCCGTCGGCTCATGTTGAGCATACGTTGGCCGTAACGGAAAACGGCGTGGATGTTTTGACTCTGCCTTGATGGGCGGAGCGAAGGTAAGGTTATAGGAAAGGTTTTATGGCTAAACAAGACGCCATTCGGGTTGACGCCGTGGTAAAGGAGGCGTTGCCCAGTGCCGTCTTTAAAGTGGAACTGGAAAACGGACACGAAGTATTGGCGCATGTTTCGGGAAAAATGCGGATGCATTTTATACGTATTTTACCGGGCGATACCGTGACCGTGGAAATCAGTCCTTATGATTTAACCCGAGGCCGAATCGTATTACGCAAGTAACCGGCTTCAGAAAGCAGTGCAAGGTGTTGTTATGAAAGTACGCAGTTCTGTGCGGCGTATTTGTGAAAACTGCAAAATTGTCAAACGCCGCGGCGTTGTTCGGATAATTTGCACCAACGGCCGGCATAAACAGCGGCAAGGTAAGTAGCGAGGAGTTCCCATGCCCCGTATTGCAGGTATTGATGTTCCTAATGAAAAGAAAATCTGGGTGTCCTTGACGTACATTCATGGCGTCGGACCCCATCTGGCCCGCGCGATTCTCAAGGAAGCTCAGGTGGACGAAAATGTCCGCGCCAAAACCCTCAATGAGGACGAAGTCAGCCGGATTAATACCATTATCGACCGCAATTATATCGTCGAAGGTCAGTTGCGGCGCCAGGTGAGTCAGAATATCGCCCGGTTGCGCGACATTGGCTGTTATCGCGGCTATCGGCACCGTCGCGGGCTGCCTGTTCGCGGTCAGAATACCCAAAGCAACGCGCGTACCCGCAAAGGACCGCGCAAGACCGTCGCCGGCAAGAAAGGCGTGAAGGAATTACACGGTTAATTCATCGATTCAAGGATAAATTATGGCCCAAAAAGTTTCTAAAAAACGCATTCGCCGCAATGTCGGCAAAGGTATTGTTCACATTAAAGCGACGTTTAACAATACCCTGGTTACGATTACCGATGTCAACGGTGATACCTTGTGTCAAGGTTCGGCGGGCGCTATCGGATTCAAAGGTTCCCGTAAAAGCACGCCGTTTGCCGCCCAGCGGGCCGCGGAGCGCTGTGCTTCCACGGCGCGCAAATTCGGCGTGGTGGAGCTGGAAGTGCGGGTGAAAGGCGCTGGCGCCGGCCGGGAATCGGCGATTACGGCGCTGCAGGCGGCCGGCATGAGAATTGTCTCTATCGAAGATGTCACCCCGCTGCCTCATAACGGCTGTCGGCCGTGCAAACGCCGGCGCGTCTGAGAGGCCGCCTAAAATGGGCGCAACGGATGTTCAGGAAATATTTTTTGTAAATTGTATAAAATTTCGGGTGAAGAAGCATGGCTAGAACGTTAGGACCGGTTTGCCGGATGTGTCGTCGAGAAGGGATCAAACTGATGCTCAAAGGAGCGCGGTGCGAAACCGCCAAATGTCCCATGGAGCGTCAGGATCGCAACCGGCCGCCGGGAATGCACGGCTGGCGCCGGGGACGCGGCAGTGCTTATTCCGTGCGCCTCCGCGAAAAACAAAAAGTCAAACGCTATTACGGCGTTTTGGAAAGGCAGTTCCGTTTGTATTTCGCCCGCGCCGAGCGGCTTAAAGGCAATACCGGCGAGCATCTGCTGACCCTGCTGGAACGCCGACTGGACAATGTCGTCTGCAAAATGCATTTTGCTCCCTCCCATCGGGCGGCGCGGCAGGTGATTGCGCATGGCCATGTGAAGGTCAACGGACGAAAAGTCGATGTCTCCAGCTATATGGTCAAACCCGGAGATAAAATCAGTTTTAAAGCCAAGGATGCAACCACCAAGCTCGTTCGCTCTTGCTGGGAAAGCGACCCCAATGCCCCTGTCCAACCCTGGTTGAACGTGGATTTGGCGCAAGGCATGGGCACGGTCGTGGCTTTGCCTACCCGCGATGATGTGCAGATTCCGGTGGAAGAGCAGTTGATTGTGGAGTTGTGTTCGAAATAAGCGTTAACGTAACGATTCGACGGTAAAGGCCGCAGTGTTTGAGACCGCGGCGATTTGCCGATATAGAACGGAAAAATTGGTTGCCAAAAGAAGGTGCTGTGCTGCACCAGGCCTCCGGCGGTTTGGGCCGCTGGGCGGCTGGCACCGAAGGTGGCGACTGGCAGTAATGGAGGCCCGATATGCGAATTCGATGGCGCGGACTGGAATTGCCGACCCGAGTTGAGATTGATCAAAATGTGTCCAATCAGACCTATGGGCGGCTGCGCATTGAGCCTTTCGAACGCGGATTCGGTATAACGATTGGCAACAGCTTGCGGCGCATCCTGCTTTCCAGCCTGGAAGGCAGCGCGGTAACGTCCGTGAAAATCCATAATGTTCAGCATGAGTTCACCTCGGTGCCGGGCGTTATGGAGGACATTACGGATGTTATTCTGAATGTAAAATCCCTGGTGGTGCGCATGGAAGGCGATGAGCCTAAGGTGATGAAGATTCAGGCCAATGGCAAAGGTCCGGTGACCGCAGCGGCGATCCAGGCGGATTCGGCCATAACCATCCTTAACAAGAGCCAGGTTATCGCCACTCTTACCGGCGATGTAAATTTCTCCATGGAAATGACCGTCGAAAAGGGCCGCGGTTACGTGCCGGCGACCTTCGAGGATAAAACCGGCGAGAATCAGGTGCTCGGTGTTATCCCCATCGATGCCGTGTTTTCTCCGGTGAAGCGCGTACGTTATAAAACGGAAGAAACCCGCGTCGGCCAGCGCATTGATTATGACCGGCTGGTCATCGAAATCTGGACCGATGGCACCATCGGTCCCGAAATGGCCCTGGTCGAGTCGGCGAAGATTCTGCGTAAACACATGGGTCCGCTCATCAAGTATTGCGATTTGGGCGAACAGGAAATCAAGCCGGCCAAGGAAACGCCGGATATTGTGGAAACGGCGTTTGACGATGAACTGCGGCAAAAGCTGCAGTTGCCGGTTTCGATTCTGGAGCTGACCGTGCGGGCCAATAACTGCCTGGAACTGGCCAAGATTGAAACGATCGGACAACTAGTGGGCATGAAAGAAAGCCGCCTTTTGGCGCTGCGCAGTTTTGGCAAGACATCATTACGTGAAGTTAAACGGAAATTGGCCGATATGGGCCTGATGCTGGGGATGAATGTGGATCAAAGCAGTGAGTAATTAGCCCGATCGGTCTTTCCCCGCCGATCCTTCAGAGAAATAAGAAATAAGGTTGTACCTATGCGACATCGAGTTGCCGGAAAACATTTAAGTCGTACCAGTGGCCATCGTATCGCGTTGCAGCGGAATCTCGCCGCTTCGTTGTTCGAACACGGGACCATAAGCACTACCCGGGAAAAAGCGCGGTTTGTGCGTCCCTTTGCGGAAAAGCTGATTACTCTGGCGCGTGAAGGTTCTCTGCACGCTCGTCGGCGGGCGGCGGCGCTGTTGGGTGATCGTGATATTTGCGATATACAGGACGGCATACCGGTGAAAACCACCACGGTTATTCGCAAGTTGTTTTCCGAAATCGGACCCGCCTTTGCGGATCGCGGCGGGGGCTACACGCGGACCATAAAATTGCCGCTTCGTCGCGTGGGCGACAACGGCCAACTGGTTTTACTGCAACTGGTAACCCAAAAGGCGGCCGCCGCCGAGGCTTCGACGTCTCAGAAGGCTGGCGAGTCGTCGGCTCCGTCAGCCTCTGCGTCATCCGAGAAGCCGGAAGAGAAATAATCCGTCAAGTCTGTTGCATAACGCGATAAGCTTGCGTAACCAACAGGTGGCCGGTTTGCCTCAGCCGGGCGGAGCGTGGTCGGGCTTCTCTCAACAGGAACGGATTCCTTTTCAACCCGGTGGTCTCCTGCGAAACCTTTCGGAGATGTGATTATGGCGTCGGATTGCATTTTCTGCAAAATCGTTGCCGGTGATATACCCGCCGCCAGAGTGTACGAGGATGGGGAGGTTCTGGCTTTTTTGGATATCAATCCTCTGGGGCGAGGCCATACCCTTTTAATTCCGAAAACGCATTTCGCCCGTCTTGAGGATTGCCCGGCGGATGTGTTGGCCGCAATCGTCCGACGGATACCGGTTTTGGCCGCCGCTATTTTACTCTCGGTGGGTGCTTCCGCTTATAATATATTATGCAACAACGGCCGCGCCGCCGGACAACTTGTCGAGCATGTGCATTTTCACATTATCCCCCGCTTTCCGGGCGATGGCGCTGTGACGCACCGGCCGCCCTTAACTTTGGATACGTCGGCACTGGCCGATATTTCCGAGCAGATTAAACGCCATATCAAAAACCCATAGGCCTATTTGGCCAGATGCTGGTTTCGTTGACGCTGCAATTGGGCATAAAACGTTCGGAAGTTAAACAGCCGCCCCGGACATTTGGTTTTGTCAGCGTCGCGATGGCCTTTGATTCTGTTTTGCGGGATATGGTAGCGGTCCTGTAAAAAGCTTACCACTTTGGCCAGCGATTCATATTGAGTTTTGGTGGGGGCGTTCTTTTCAAAATTGCCCACCAGTACGATGCCAATATAATGTTCGTTCCAATAGTTGTCATCATCGGCACGTAAGCGGCAATGCGCGCCTTCACGCTGCTGTTGCCAGCGCCAACCTACTTCGACCTGTCCGTTCTTGCCGCCTTTGCCGTTGTCGATAACAAAATGATATCCCAGGCCGTCCCAGCCCCTGTCTTTGTGAGCACGGTCAATAGACCTGGCGTTGCCCGCGTCTGTCGCGGTATGGTGAATTAAAATGCCTTTCCAGCGGCCGGGAGTTTCCTGACTTGTTGGCGCCCAGGGATGCGAAGGCTTATGGGATACGGTGGATGACGATTTAGAATTATTTAGCGGTGGCAGCGGCATGGGTTTGAAGTTGCTGTCCACATGGCTTATATTTACGCCTGAATTGGCGTTGTTTCCGCCGCAGCCTGCTAAAAGCACGAGTGTTATCAGCAGCCAACCCGACACTTCCCATACACGCAAATATTCTTTACGCATGCGCTAACCTTCCTTGAGCATGTCTCTAGTTGCCTTTAATCCCGCACCGGGATTTCCAGGGCTTCATTCACCGATTCATAGATCTTGAACAACCGTACTAATTGTGTGGTTCTGAGCACTTTCATGACCGCCGCCTGCGGATTCACCAGCGCCAGTTCTCCTCCGTGTCGGTGTAACTGGGTATGGGCTTCGATGAAAGCGCCCAGCCCCAGGCTGCAAATAAAGGCCAGGTGTTCCAGATCGATTAATACTTTGTTTCCGCCGGCGCCGGCCGCCGCCTGGCGCAGAGCGTTTCGCACCAGGGGCGTGCCTTCCATATTCACGGAACCCTTTAAGGTCACCACGGTAACCTGTTCGCGCGGCTCGATATGTATGTCCAAATCGCTCATGACGCCTGATTGCCCGCTTGATGATTGCGTAATTTTACCAAATGCACGCAATTACCTTTGGCATTGTAGGTAACCTCATTCATATAAGCCCGCATCAGCAAAATGCCGCGCCCCGAGGGCCGCGACAGATGTTCCGGCTGTGTGGGATCCGGCACGCTGGTAGGGTTAAAACCTTGTCCTTCATCCGAAACAGCGATATCAATACGCTCCTGGGTGATACGGTATTTCACCGCAACGTGTTTTGATGCATCGCAGGAATTACCGTGCCGTATGGCATTGGTTAATGATTCTTCCAGGCTTAGCCGAAGAGCAAAAAGCGATTCCTCATCATAACCCGCCTGCTGCGCTTCCTGAACGATGCGATCCTCCACGGCCTTGGCGTGGGGGTATCGACTGGGAATGGTTATGTCCTGGTAATAAGGGCAGGTCATGGGCGCTTATCTTTTTGGCATTACTTGACGTTTAAAATATCCTGTTGTTTGTAGGAAGTCCGCCGTACACGTTAGCTGTTTATGGCTTCTTCGCGCGTTTTGTAGATATTAAACAGCCGATTTAATTTTGTTATGACGAAAATTTCATATAAGCTGGGCCGCAAACCACTAATTTTCAGATTTCCTTTGGTTTCTTCGATGCGTTTATTCAGGCGAATCAACGTACCCAGGGCGCTGGAGCTAAGATGTTTAACCTGATGGAAATCCAAAACCAGATGAATTCCCGGTTTTTCCTGAACCAAACCGAAAAGAGATTCGGCAATATCTTCAATGATGTTTTCCTCCAGGATTTCTTCATCCATAAGTTCCGCGATGGTAGTTGTTTCTTCCTGGCTGACAGCAATCCTTGGACCGCCTGTTTGCATCTTGTGGCTCCGTTATATTTTAAAATATCAATACATAAGTATATCGGCAAATTCCGTCACAGGGTTGCCAAAACTATTTTCCAGGAAAATACACTCCTGAACGGGCTATATTAACCTATTAATCGTCGAAATAGCACGGTTCTCTATGATTTTATCATAAAACGTTTGGAAATCGAATTAAGGCTGAAAATTACCCTGATCGTAAACAACCTGCATTTTTCGCATCAGCAAAAATCCGCGATTTTGATAGACCGTGACCAGGCCGGAAACGCAGAATTTTGCACGATGGTTTGACTGTACCCAGAGTTTTTCCATGACTTCCAGCAATTGGCTGGGAAGGATAACCAGGGGGGTATCCGGCTGGTTTGGGCCGCCCGAATCCAGCGCGAAAAGCCATTCATTCTGATCACTGGCGTACATCAGTCGTCCTGAACGGTCCATTATCAGCTCTCTATCTCTCCAGCCGGCTTTTGGAGTTGCTGAGGAGGTTTCTTCTTTTACTGATGTGGCCGCTGGTGAAGAAGATTCCGCGATTTTTTTATTATAGGACTGTTCGTCGACGATGTTTTCAGTTTCATTACCGATAGGCCGAGGGCGGGGAATTGCCAGCAGTGCTTTGCGTAATTCTTCCGGCAGGGCATCTTGATTTTCGGAACTGGACGAAGAACTCTCTGCTGGGGCGGAATCGGCAACTGACGGCTGTTTCTGGGGTTTGGTTTTTGAAGCATCGGGTTCGGGTGGGGCCGCCGAGCCGAATATGCTTAACATGCCGACGTCGTTGACGATGATATAATTTCTTTCCTTGTAGGTAGTTATCTCGCCCCAAATGCGAAAAGTGACCGATGTGTTGTTACGGTCGCCCATAATGTTAACCATGGTGGCGAGAATATGGTTGGGCAGAACTTCGATAGGATGGGCCAGAGGGTCCGAAGGATTTTCACGTAATTTTATTTTTTTATCGGGAGAAGTGGAATTTGGCGATGAGGCGGCACTTGATATGCTTTCGTCGGGTTTTTCATCACTGGAAAATAGGATGAACCAGCGGTTTTCTTCGGGTAATTGCACCAGTTTGGCGTCTTTACCGTTGATAATATAGCCTTGTGGTAACAATATGTGATTTTTCGATGGGCCAGGGACGGCGGGCTTTTGCACGGTTTGTTCCTGGGCAGGGGAGGCATTTTCTGAAACGGCGGGTGATCCTTCAGGGGTTTGTCCGTAACTTATTATTGAATAATAAGTTAAGAATGAAATGATAAAAAACCAAAATGTATATTGTCCTGTTCTCATTTTTTAATCCATTTTGAAATAAGTGCTTAAAAGCTGCATTACGGTTTCGGTGGCATCAGCAAAATCAATCAGTTTATTGCGTATCTCGCCGCCGGAAATTATGGCATTTATTATACTGCGCCAATAGGGGGCAATACATATTATCGGTCGTTGGGGAAGAAACCTTTTATTGATTGACTCCCAAACCAGAGCCAGCTCCAGAAGTGTTCCTGTTCCCCCCGGCAGGACGATATACGCATCTCCTAGTGCTATCAGGTGATTAAGCCGTTCATTGAGGTCGTCGGTGTTTATTTCTTTGTCGATCCACGGATTGCTACTGCCGCGTTTGAAAGCGGTGCAGGTAACGCCAATGGTTCGTCCGCCGGCCAGATGTGCACCGTGGGCACTCGCCTGCATAATACCGCCGTAACCGCCATTGGCGATAATGAAGCCTTTTTTAGCAAGCTTTTGGCCGAGTTCAAAAGCAAATTCATAAGCGTCTGATCCGGACTCGCATCGGGAACTGCCAAACAAAACAATGGTGGGGGACTTTTCAGTCATGATCGTGATGATGGTGATGTTTGGGCGTGTGTTTGTCGTCGTGATCATCGTTTACGGCCAGCAGGTTCACTTTTCCCAGTTTGACGCCTTTGAGGCTGATGAGCTGGTCGGCAATTTTTTCTATTTCGCCTGCCCGGCCGCGCAGAATGATAATTTCCAGGCAGTCGCTTGTGCTCAGGTGAACGTGCATGGTGCAAATCGTTTTCAGGAAGCTGTTGTGCTGGAGGTTATTTAATTTCTGATTTACGCCGGCGGCATGGTGATCATAGACAATAAATACGCCGGCGACCGCCGTAGCATCGGGATCGGCCAATTGCTCGCGGCAAAGGTTTTCTCGAATTAAATCTCGAAAAGCCTCCGACCGGTTGGGATAGGCTTTCCTCGCGATTAAAGCGTCGAAAGACGCCAGCAGGTCCCGATCCAGCGATACGCCGACACGTTCGAGTTTATTCATAATCATATCTCCGCAAAATTATCGCGCCCGCACCAGGCGATCCTTTCCCTCGCCTCGGACATCATATCCGGCCGCTGAAAGTTCCTTGAGAAATCGCATGCCATCCTGATAATATCCCGCGGTAGGCTTGACATCAGGGAACACCTGGCTGAAATAGGCGTTAAATCGTTCCATGTAAAGTTCCCGCAGGTATTTGCTGGTCATGGACGCCAGGGCGATGGGCAACTGGCGGTCGTCGCCTTCGGCGATGAAATGAATTTTAATGCGACGCTGGGACGTCAGAATTTCGTAACTGCTGATTCGTTCGGATTCCCGCATGATTTTCAGGGGTAATCCTTCAAATAGCCGCCCCAACGGTTCGCGGTAATGGTCTCGGCCGCCGTGTTTGTCAATGACGAATTGCATATCGGTATTAGGGAATAGGCGGCAGGAGGTGTCGATGAGTTCCGCGGCCGCCGTGAAAAGGACGGTGGCTTTATTGTCGATTTTGCCGACGAGTTCATTAAATTTTCCCGGATGCAGAACCCGGCTGCGAAGACCATGAAATTGTATTCCTCGCTGTGCCATTTCGCTGCGGAGAGCATGGCCGGCCATAGTTAAATCATCTTCGTTTTCGACGGGCAGGGGGGCCTTCTCATGGTTGGCGTACCATTGGCAGTCAATAGCAGCGTCTGCGTCCGTAATACCTACGGCGGCTAGTAAATCGCCCAGTCGTCGAGGCCGGCAGGGGGACGGGGTTGCGGCCAGAAAAGCCAGCACTCCGCGCTGAAGGTCTTCATATCGCCCCAGGCCGCGGTGGAGTTTTTTGCTGTCGGCGACGACCACCCGGCCGCGGCTAGCCGCCCGCGTTCGGGCGACGCTCGCTCGCAGGACATCCCACATTGATCCGGCGAGCATATCGTCGGCCATCTCGAATAAGGCGGCGGATACGACCAACGGCCCCAGAATCGGGCCATATCCGGCTTCATCGATGCCCACCAGAATACTCACGTTACCTTGTCTCCATAGGTTATTAAACGATGTTGTTTTACCATTGAACGGAGGATTTAACAAGTATCTTTAATAACCCATGCCAAGGCGGTTTTCTCGCGGTTCTGTTTTCTTTGGGATTATTTGAATTTCAGGCAAACGTTATGCGCGTATGGTACCCACAAGGTACATAATGATAATCGTGACGTCCAGCGATTCGATAGTGGCCAGGGTCGCCGACATAGGTACTCCGTTTGTCTTGAGATATCTATAAGGTTATTCCATCAGGCATTGATTTCGTTGAGAGCGTCAAAAACCGCGATGACATTTTCCGGGGGGACATCGGGCAGAATGTTATGAATCGGGTTAAAGACAAATCCGCCGCCGGGGGCGAAAATAGCCACGCGTTCCTTGACGTGGTCTTTAACCTGCTGCGGCGTGGCGCGGTTGAGCACATGCCGTGTGTCGCAGCCGCCGCCCCAGAACGTGATATCCCGGCCAAACGTTTTTTTGAGGTTGACGGGGTCCATATCGTTACAATTGGTCTGCACCGGGTTCAAAATATCATAGCCGGCTTCGATCAGATCCGGCATGAGCTTGAAGATAGAACCGCAGCTATGCAGGAAAATCTTCCAGTGGGTGCGCTGCTTCACCACGCGGCAAAGCTGCGCATGGCGCGGTTTGAAAAGTTTGCGATAGATGTCCGGAGACATAAACGGTCCGCAATCCATGCCCAGGTCATCGCCGAAACGAATGATATCCGCGTTGTCGCCGACGGCATCAATGACCTTGTTAAGCGTATCAAGGTGCACCTCCATCAGCGCATCCAGCAATCGCTCGACGTTGGATTGGTCCGCAAAGACATCCATGAGAAAATTGTCCATGCGCCGCAGAAACGTTCCCCATTCAAAAAGATTGCAGCCGCACACCAGCATCAGGGCGCGCGTGCTGCGCTGCCGTAAAGCATGGGCGCGGAGGCGAAGCTGCTCCCAGAAATCCGGTTCCTGGGCATGGTCCCACGGACCATGCACCAACGCCGCCCAGATGACGTTGTTCATGGCTTTGGGCAATTCTTTATAATTATCGGGATAGCCGTCCACGTAAGGGAAAAAGCATTGATCAAAAAAGGTTCCCTGGCGGGGCATTTTTCCGATCGCCGCGCCCTGCTCGTTGCGTGCTTCCCAGCTTCCGTCCGGCAGAGCGGTGGGGTGGAACCAGGCGGGGTACTGAGCGGGGATGCCGCCGGTAAGCTCGACGTTATACCAGTCTTTGTCCTCGGTATTGAACAAACACGCCGTATCCATCACATCAATGCCGAAATGATGCAAAAATCGTTCATCCGGCAAAGCGAGCTGCTGAACGACGTCATACACCCGTGTTTTCGCGTCGGTGAATCCCAGCTTTTGACACACATGGTGGTAGGCAATGGCACTGATGCCGGAACTGGGATTGGAGCCGAGATCGACCGGCACCCGGGCAGGTTCCTGATGATTGATAGCCGCCAGAACGCGCTGCCGGGAGGTTTGCGGTGAAGGTATGGCCGATGTAACCGACGCATGATCATTATTTTTTTCAGTTGTCATGGGTGTGGATTTCATACTCTGCTAACAATATTCCGGTTGGTGTTTTTCGTTACCGATAATTTTTCTTTTTCAATTCCATGACCGCGGCGGCTTGTTCTTGGGTGACAATTAAAGCGCCGGCATCCATCGAAGCGGGCTGGATGCCGTAGCGGCAATAAAGGGCCAATTGCACCACCGGGTAGAAGCCCTGGATGTAGGGCTGCTGGTCGATGGTGAACTGAATGTCGCCGGCTTGCAGCATGGTCAGAATATTTTCCGATAAATCAAATCCGGCGACATACACATCGCGGCCGGCCTCCAGGGCCTGCCGCCGCGCCAGGCCGGCGCCTTCGGTGTCCGCCTGTCCGGTGCACAATACGGCGGCGATGGAAGGATTTTTCTGTAAGGCTTTGGTGATGACCCGTGCGGCCTGATTCGGCTCCGTGCCGGTGATGAGTACATCCCAATGCAAATTTTTGTGGACCAATGCCTTTTTCATCCCGTTATAGCGATCTTCCAGGGCGGAAATATTTTCGGAATGCATGGCGGCGATGACGTTGGCACCGGCGGGTATGGATTCATCGGCCTTTTGGCCCAACTGGACGCCGGCCTGATAAAGGTTCTGACAAACGGCGCTTAAACGGGCGTTGGGAGTGGCATGGTCATCGACATTAAAAGCCACCACCGGTACGCCTTTGTCGATCGTTTCCTGAATCACTTTATCGAACGCCTGCGTGTCGATAATAGATAGGGCAATTCCATTATATCCATCGCGCACGGCTTGGCGCACAAGAGCGGCTTGCTGGCTCAGGTCCACATCTTGCGTCCCCGTGAAAACACATTGCACATTCATGCGCTCCGCGGCATCGTGCATGCCTTTCTTTACCGGATCGAAAAAAGCTTCATCTTTGCATGGCGCTATGAACATAAATCGAAGTGGTTTCGAGTCGAGTTCGATGTGGGTAGCGCGGGTCGTTGTGTTATTGCCGCAGCCGCATAAAACCATACAAGAGGTAATCAGAAAAAAAGCACCCATTTTATGTTGATATCTTCGTTTCATGATAGTTCTCGCAGGTTGAAATTACAGGTAAGTCACAAACTATAATTATCACCAGAGAAGACATAACGAAGTAACCCCATTATGTATCTTTTTTTCCCCATTTTGCGCTAAAGCGGGTATAATATCACAAAGTATAAATTTCTCTGGGCAGGCGAAATTTTGTAACCTGTTTATATGTAAGAAGTTATGAAATCATTGCTGTCGGTGCGATTGCTGGTGCAGGATGATTTAAAAAGTTTATGAGGTTTTCATGCCTGGGATTCCCAAAATTGCCTTAATTCTGGAAACGCATCGCTCCTCCATACGCGGTATTGTTCGGGGGATTTTTTATTATTCCAAATTATATGGGCCATGGCGGATTTATCAGACGCAGCCTTTTTATCTGAATGCCTCTGGTTCGCGTCAGGCTTTGCAGCAAATTTGCCGCTGGCAGCCGGATGGCATCATTGCCGACATCCCCAATCGAAAGACCCTGGAAAAAATTAAATCCATTGGCGTGCCTTTTGTGGGGATTCCTTATGAAGAATTGTTTGAGGGCATTCCCTGTGTTGTGGATGAGCACGGTCAGGCGGGTGTTCTGGCGGCCGAACATCTGCTGGATCGGGGATTCAGACATTTTGCCTATTGTGGATTTTCCCATTTTTATTGGTCCGATATTCGCGCCGGTGGTTTTCAGGGCCGTTTGGCCAAGGAAGGATATAAGGTCATCAAGTATGATCAACCCCAACAAAAAAATTATTCGTGGCAAAAAGAACAGTCCTTGCTGATTAAATGGTTACGGTCTTTGCCCAAGCCCATCGGCATTATGGCCTGTAACGACGACCGCGGTCAGCATATCATGGAAGCCTGCCGTTTGGCGGGGGTGCACGTCCCCGAAGAAGTTGCCGTTATCGGCGTGGATAACGATCCACTCATTTGTGATATCTGTATTCCCCCGTTATCCAGTGTTAGCCTGAATTTTGATAAGGCGGGATTTGAGTGTGCCCGGGCGTTGGACCATATTCTGGAAGTTGGGAATAATACTGAAAATAACCATGTTGTTGTTCAGGCTATGAATGTTATTGCCCGACAATCGACCCATATTCTGGCGATGGAAGACCGCGACGTCGCTCATGCGCTGCGGTATATTCGCCAACACATTCGCGAGCCGGTACAGGTAAATGACCTCGTGGAGGAAATGAGTTTGTCGCGGCACGTATTATATAAAAAGTTCAAAACGGCGATAGGGCGGTCGATTCATGAAGAAATTCGCCGCACGCGCATCGAAGAAGTCGCACATATGCTGATACAGACCCGGTTGAGCATCTCCCAGATTGCCTCGTTGATGGGTTACGAAAGTGTCAAGCATTTTGCTCGTGTTTTTCGTAAGGAAAAGGGGATGACGCCTCTGGCGTATCGCAAACAGTACCAGCAGGGTTAAGATGTCGGCGCATTTTGGGGAAAGTTAAATACAAATTGGGGATGGCGCGGCTGAGCATACGGAACATAATAGCCAGCAACTAATGGAGTATCAGTAATTTCCATCACCGACTCAAGGAGCAAGACATGAAGGATTATTTTAAAATCAGCATTAAGACCGTGGCCGTAATTATAATTAGTTTGTTGCTATCTTCCCTGGTTATTGCGGAGAATTCGCCCATGAACAATCTGCCGGTTATCAAAAAAAATACACCTACCGGCTTCGCCAACGGCGGCTGGGGCCTGGACCGCTATGCGGAGCTGGAGCGGCTTGACGCCCATGCGGCCATTACGGTGGCCGACCTCAAAGGCCCCGGCGTCATCACCCATTTTCATACCACCCGCCACTATCGCCCGGAGGTTACGACCCGCGGCGTGGTGCTGCTGATTTATTTTGATAATGAAACTGAACCGGCCGTACAGTGTCCGCTGGGTGATTTTTTCGGCGATGGCTGTAATGGCAAAAGCATGGATTTTACTTCGAATCTTATCGAATGCGCCCCCGGCAGCTACAATGCTTATATTCCCATGCCCTTTAAAATCGCCGCCAAGGTTGTACTGCGCAACGATTCTGATGTGCGGCTGGATAACTACAGCTACGTGGAATGGGAACCTCTGGATACGTGGGATCCCGCACTGGGCTACTTTCATGCAACCTACGACCGACGGGTGTTCCAATTAACGAACGAAACGAAAGAGACCTTCTTCCGCACCACGGGCGCCGGACATATTCTGGGCCGGCAATTCAGCGTCATCACCGATGAGCCTCACTTTAAGGCTTATAATTTCGTGATGGAGGGCAACAACGAAATTAATATTGACGGCAAGGAACGCCAATTGGATTACCTCGGCTCAGAAGACTCTTTTACTTTCAGTTGGGGCTTTCAGCGCACTTTTTCCGGCCAACATGCGGGCATGCCCGTATGCCAGCCGGGCGATTTGAACGTGCTGTCGATGTACCGTTTTCACGATCATATGCCCATTCGTTTCAATAAGGAAATTTCCTGGTCGATTAACTGGGAATTTGAGTTTCGCGGCGCCGTGGATGTGTTAAATAAATTCAAACAACGAAAACAGGAAGGCGGCGGCTGGGTGGACTACGCCACGGTGTTTTACTGGTATCAGGACCATCCGGCCGGATATCAGCACGCTCCGCTGGCGCCGGTGGACGAACGAATAAAGGACCTGCTGAAATCGTCTCGGGGCGAAAAGCCGGAAAATGCGGAAAAGTAAGCGCCGGCCGGTTTGAAGCTTGTCGCCATTGAATTTCAACTGCGCCCGGCGTGACTCGAACACGCAACCTTCGGATTCGAAGTCCACCAGACATCGCGCAACACCTTGTTACACATAGGGTTACATGCTGATTTATAGCCATAAACGAGGATTACAACGGGTTGACAAGTCACTGAGCAGTGCAAAACAAGTCATCACCAAGCGGCGACTGACCCACTCAGTGACCCATTTTCGCGATTATTTGATAGTAAAAATTCAAAACAATCTTTAGAAAATGAGTGGTAATCCTACCCCCCGATTTAAGCAATATTCCACTAATGTTGATTTCACCTTGATATTTGACACCTATAACGTACGATTATCAAAGATGATTGAGCGAGGATTGGGAAGGTATTGATGTCAAGCCCTGAAAAAGATTTCCGGCTGTGGGATTGGTCGGCGCCAGGCAGGTTGGCAAGGCCGGCTTCCTCATTTATTTCGGTGAGTCTGCTTCTCCCATAGCTGAATCAATGGAGGTGCTTGGTCCTGATATGATTGAAAAGATATGGAGCATGGCCAACGGATTGGATCTGACGATATCAACATAAATGGAAATTGAGCATAATGGGAGAAATCAGACTTACTCCTACCGGGCAATTACGATGGGAGGCTATTTACGAGCAACATGAGACGCCGGTTTTATCGCGGCTGCAAAAATTCTTTGAGCAAGATTGTCTTGAGGGTTTGTTCACACTCGCGGCGGATAAATACGATACAGGAAACTCGCTGACGTTACGGTACTGGCAGGGGCTGGCGGAGCGGTATTTAACACAACTGTGTCATATCCCGGAATCGGCACATGATATTAGCGTCGAGGCGCCTTCTTCGGCCGAATATTCGACATGGCTGTTGACGGCGCCGCCGATGTCGGGCGGGGAGTATCTCACCGAAAGCGTTTTGCGGGAGATATGGACGCAATTGGATCAATGGGTTCGTTTGGCCGTAACTTCCGCCGGCGGGCTTCAGGCGTTTCTGCACAAACAGGCGCCAAAATGGCGTCAAGTGGGTCGGGTTTGTTTTCACCTGGCGGAGAACAAGGCGAACCATGAATATCCCTTTGCGTTTATGGCTACCTATGCGACCGGTTTTGGCGCAGGAGGACGGCTCAAACATCTTCCGCTTCGCAAAGCATTGGAGCAGTATGCCGGCGCTAAAAACCGCCTGGCATTAATTAAACTGTTATCGCCGGTGCAGCAGGCCAGTGAGCGGTTGGACTGGGTTCATAAGCTTGTCGAATCCAACGATATCTATCAACCGCTGGCCTGGTCGCCGAACAGGGCCTATCGTTTCCTGAAAGACGTGCCGGAGTTGGAAGCGTCAGGTTTGACGATTCGACTGCCTGACTGGTGGAAAAAGCGTACTCGTCCGGTGGTTTCAGTCACCATCGGAGAAAAACGCAAATCCAAACTCGGGGTGGATGCGGTGCTGGATTTTAATGTTGGCGTCGCTCTCGGCGACCAACAGCTTTCGCAGAGCGAAATAAAAGACATCCTTTCCGGCGGTGACGGCTTGATCTTGTTCAAGGGGCAATGGGTGGAAGTCGATCGGGAAAAATTGCAGGAAGCGATTGACCATTGGAAAACGGTGCATCAGCAGGCGCGCAACGGTGAAGTGTCGTTTATCGAAGGGATGCGAATGCTGGCCGGGGCGTCCGCCGATTTGAAACCCGAAGATCAGGCCGAACAGGAAACGTCATGGGTGCATATCTCGGCCGGTGATTCGATGCGTAAGATTCTTGCCGGCCTGCGCGAGCCGAACAGACTGGACATGGTCAGCACCAACGCCGATTTCAAGGGAACGCTACGACATTATCAGCGAGAAGGATTGTCCTGGCTGCATTTTCTGGTGGAGCTTGGCTTGGGGGCATGTCTGGCGGACGATATGGGATTGGGCAAGACCATTCAGGTGCTGGGGCTGCTGTTGTGCTGCAAAAACGGCAAATCGAAACAAGCAAACAAACCTTCATTGCTGGTTGTGCCGGCTTCACTGCTGGGTAACTGGCGCAATGAAGCAAAGCGATTTACACCCTCATTGAAACTGACCTTTCTGCATCCGGCGGAAACAGACCGTGACGCGATCGATCGCATAGCGGAATGTCCTGAAGAAATGCTGGCCCGAACGGACCTGGCGGTGACAACCTATTCCATGCTGACTCGTCAGACGTGGTTGAAAGACGTGGCCTGGCGGCTGGTTATTCTGGATGAAGCCCAGGCGATTAAGAATCCTTCGACGCGCCAAACCAAGGCGGCCAAGAAACTTTCCGCTCAGGCCCGCATTGCGTTAACCGGAACGCCGGTGGAAAATCGTCTGGGTGATTTATGGTCGTTGTTTGATTTTCTCAATCCGGGATTGTTGGGGTCCGCAACTGTTTTCAAAACATTTATCAAAAGTCTTCAGGCAAGAGACCATGACCAGTTTGCTCCGTTGCGTCGTTTGGCCGGGCCGTATATCCTGCGCCGCCTGAAAACGGATCGCAAGATTATCGCGGACCTGCCGGAAAAAACGGAAGTGCCCTGCTATTGCCGGCTGAGTAAAGCGCAAATACAACTTTACGAAAGTATCGTCAAGGTCTTGAAAGCCACACTGGAAACAGAGGACGGCATGGCTCGCCGGGGAGCGGTGTTGCAATCCCTGATGCGTCTGAAACAGGTATGCAACCATCCCAGCCAACTCCGCGGCGATGGCGAATATGCTCCGGAAGACAGCGGGAAATTCATCAGAGTGAGGGAAATTTGCGAGGAAATCGCTTCCCGCCAGGAAAAGGCGTTGATTTTCACCCAATTTCGTGAGATTACCGAGCCTCTGGCGGATTACCTGGCGGCCGTATTCGGCCAACCGGGATTAATACTGCACGGGGGAACCCCGGTGCGAAAACGGAAAACCCTGATTGAACAATTTCAAAGCGATGACGGCCCGCCGTTTTTTGTGCTTTCTCTCAAGGCCGGCGGAACAGGGTTGAATTTGACGGCCGCATCGCACATAATCCATTTTGATCGCTGGTGGAACCCGGCGGTTGAAAATCAGGCTACGGACCGGGCCTTTCGTATCGGCCAGAAACGTAATGTCCTGGTCCACAAATTCGTGACCACCGGCACGGTGGAGGAACGGATCGACGCCTTGATCGCCGAAAAAAAGAAGATGGCTGATGAAATTCTCGCCTCCGGCAGTGAGGTAAACCTGACGGAATTGCCTGATGACGACCTTTTGCGTCTCGTGCGTCTTGATATTAACCGTGCGGAATTCTAGGAGATATTTTCTATGTCATTTTATGGTTGGCGTCCTTATGTTCCAGTTGCTCAGCGACGAGCGAAGGCTCAAAAAAAAATGGAGATGCTGCGCAAACAAGGCAAGAACATTCAACCTGTTGAAGTCGAGGGAAGAACCATCGCCCGTAGCTTCTGGGGCAAGGCGTGGTGTGAACACCTAGAGTCTTTTTCCGATTTTGAAAATCGACTGCCCCGCGGCCGAACGTATGTTCGTAATGGTTCCGTCTGTCACCTGGCGATTGAAGCCGGGCGAATCGAGGCGATGGTCAGCGGATCAGAGCTTTACAAAGTTACGATTAAAATCAAACCTCTGGAATCCGCCGTCTGGAAGGCGATAAAAAAACAATGCAGCGGGCAAATCGGTTCGATGCTCGAACTGCTCCAGGGAGGATTATCTGATCACGTCATGTCCATCGTCACCGATCGGAGCAAAGGTTTACTGCCGTTACCAGGACAGATAGAGCTGAATTGTAGCTGTCCCGACTGGGCGGAAATGTGCAAACATGTCGCCGCGGTTTTATACGGCGTCGGCAATCGACTTGACCGTCAACCCGAACTTTTATTCAAGCTGCGCGATGTTGACGCCAATGAACTGATTTCCGGCGATATTTCTCTGCCTGTTTCTGCCGCCGGAGCGGGCAAAACCATTGCCGAAGATCAGATTGCCGGTATTTTTGGCGTTGATATCGACTTGGATGTTGAAAGGGACAAGCAGGCGCCGCCAATATCTCCGGCGAAGAAAAAACGTGTAACGCGAAAAGTTAAAAGAACGACAAAGCAAAAGAAAACGGCAAGCAGGCAAAAAAAACTGGCGGCTGGGAAGAACGTTACAAAATCAAAAATCCCTAACCGAAAAAAAGTATCAGACGACCCTGCTTTATCCAGAAGTAATCTGGAAATCACCGAACTTCCACGCATCCGACCAACGGGCAAATCGGTGGCAAGGCTGCGAAGTTAACTCAATCTTTCCGTCGCGGCATTTGGTGAGCTTCTTGGAGTGACCCCCGCCAGTATATACCGTTGGGAGAAATCATCCGGTCGATTGAAACTACAATCCCATACATTTATCGCCCTGGCGAAGCTGCATCAGCAAGCGAGCGGAAAATAAGTTGTTGAGTTACCCGCCAATAGTTGAGTTGAACAGAATCTTTTTTGGTTGACAGTCCGGATATCGCGTTACATTTTTGAGAGCTGACAACATCTTTGTCAATATGTCCTGGATTCGCCATGATAGACTATCGCATTGTTGGGCCGATAGTTTTTATTGCGAATTACGGATTGCCTGAGTGCCTTTATATTCTAAAGAGACATTTTCATGCTGGTCCATGGTCGCGATGATTGCTCCATAACAGGAGTGCTTTTGGAAGAATGTGTTTTCGTTTGAACTCGGCATGACAATCAGGGCGGTGGCGAGGGCGTCGGCGGAGGCGGCGGTGGGGGCGGTGAGCCAGACGACTTTTTGGGTAGCGGCGGGTTGGGTCGCGGCGGGGTTGATAATGTGTGGGCGGAGGTGGTTGCCGCTGCAGGCGAGGGCGCCGGAGGTGAGGTGGAGGGTGGTGATGGTTTCTGAGGGGTTAAGGGGGTGGGAGATTGTGACGGGCCAGTTGTGGTTGGGATCGTTGTTGAGGAGGCGGACGGTGCTGGAACCGCTGTGGAGGAAGGCTTTTTCGATATGCCATTGTTGTAAGGTAGCGGCCATGCCGTCTAAGGCGAAGCCTTTGCCGATGCCGCCCAGGTCGATGGCGACTGGTTTTAATAGGTGGATGCTGGAATCTTCTTGCGAAAGCCTTATACACATACTTAACGGTTTCCATGAAGCTGAACTTTCGCAATCTTTTTTGAATTCCAAGAGACGGCCAATATTAACATCGAAGGCGTGATGGGTTATTGCACTGATGTGCATGGCCTGCTTGAGGCAATCGAAGGTGTAATGACTGATGCGAACATCATCGCCGGGCTTAGCGGCGTTAAGGCGGGAGATATCGCTGCCGGGGATGAAGCGGCTGAGTTCTCCTTCGATGATGTCCAGTTCGGCGAACGCGGCGACGGCCGCCTGGCGGGCGCGGGTTTGGTCCGAATGGTCGATATGGATTTCAAAGGGGGTGGCCATCGCGTCGTGGCAGAAGCGATGGCGGTTGGCCACCGAAGGGGAGGGCGAGGATAGCCGTTGGTTTACGTTGGACATAAGCAGGTTCTAATTGGGTTTATTGATACGGTCAAGCAGCTCCTGCGTGATATAGCTCCGGGCTTGGCGGGGGCCGTGCGAAACATGTCGGAAACGGTTTATTCAGGAGAAAACTGGCAAGACAGATTATCCATTCATCACTTTGCTGGCATTAAGTGAAGAAGTCGCTCCCTCCTATGACTACAAACTCGCCACTGATCTCTACGCCTTGGGCGTCCCATCGTTTGCCTGCACACCTGATCTGTTTCCGGATCTTATAGCCGCGGCCATCAACAAAGACAATATCGCCCAGTGGGCCTCCGAACGAGACATATACACTACGCGAAAAATGAAGCTTGATGGTCAGGGATGATCAGGTATTGCCTGTAACCGTGATACCGATATAAGTTTTTAAAATAAAATAATTTGCGATTAAATGGTTGTAAAGAATAACTAATTTTAGTACATTATATCATGAATATTATTGGTTGAGGGAATTCGATTTTATGTTTTAAATAATTGAGGAGAATCTGATGGGTGCTAGGGCGAGCCAAATTATTGTAATTTCTTTATTATTAAGTGGTTATGGGTATGTTTGGGGCAAATACAGCGGAGGTGCCGGTTCAGCGGCTGATCCCTATCAGATTAGTAACGCCACGGATTTACTAATCCTGGCTTCGGAAACGAATGATTACGACGCGAATTTTATCCTAACAGCGGACATCAGCCTGAGTGGATATACCTTCAGCACCGCTGTAATTTCCAATAACGTGGTATTTACCGGAACATTCAACGGGGATAATCATACTATCAGTAACTTGGCGATCGATACCGGCGGAGCGTATGACGATTATCTCGGCCTCTTCGGCAAGCTTGATTCATCAGCCCGCGTCACGCATCTCAATTTGGATGCCATTTCTATTTCTTGCGGAGAATATAGTGAGTATATCGGTGGATTGGCCGGATGGAATTCAGGCATGATCGAAAACTGCCATACATCCGGCGACATAATCTCTGATGAAAATACAAGCTTAATCGGCGGCCTGGTGGGATATAACAAGAACGGTTCAATCATCAACTGTTCCAATGACGCGAATCTAACCGGTGAAGGTGGCCGAAAAAATATCGGTAAATATATCGGCGGCTTGGCGGGCGCTAACATGAATGGGCGTATAGAATGTTGCTATAACTCGGCCGATATTACCGGTGAACGCGCCATAGGCGGTGTCGTAGGTTGGAATGAAGGAGATATTTTAAATTGTTATAATTCTGGAGAATTGACGGGTTCATATTATACGGGGGGATTAACGGGATATAATGTAGGCAATATCAGTAACTGCTACAGTACGGGAATTTCACCGGGAAGCGGTTCGTATCAATATCTAGGTGGATTAATTGGCTATGGTATGTTTGGCAATATTAGCCATAGTTTTTGGGATACGCAAACCAGCGGCACAACAATCAGTTCCGGTGGAGTGGGATTAACAACCAGCCAGATGCAGACCGCGGACACGTTTAATGCCTGGGGTTTCTGCGGCAGCGCCGGTGCTTGGACGATAGATAACGGCCGCGATTATCCGCGTCTGTATTGGGAAAATGCTCCCGGCGCTCCCATAACCGGCCCCGAATTATCGGAAATTCTATCCGGAACGGGCGCACCCTTGGATCCATATTTAATCTATTCGGCGGATGATCTGGCGGCGATGTCATTATATCACTGTGAATATGGCAAGCATTTCAAGCTCATGGCCGATGTCGATATGAGTCTGACGGTTTTCGAGACGGCAATAATCGCTGCGGATTTCAATAATAGCGAAGGATTTCAAGGAGTGGCTTTTAATGGTGTGTTTGACGGAAACGGGTATGTCATCCAGAATCTCACTATTAACACCAATGAAGCGCAGAATGACTACTTGGGTTTATTCGGCCAAATCGGATCTTTGGCCCGGGTGAAAAATCTATATTTGGAAAATGCTGTGATTACCGGCGTCGTTGGTTCGTATTATCTCGGCGCTTTAGCGGGAGTCAACGAAGGTGATATTAGTTATTGTTTCAGTACCGGCGAAATTAACGGCGGTTCGTCCTATCAGGGCGGTCTGGCAGGAATCAATAAAGGGCATGTCCGCGAATGTTTCTCGCAGGTGAATGTAACCGGCAATTCGGTTGACCATGGTGGTCTGGTGGGAAAAAATGAAGGCGATATCCTCAATTGTTACAGCACCGGCAATGTGGTTGGGTATACCTATGTTGGCGGTCTGGTGGGGTATAATTTAAAGGCAATTAGAAACTGTTATTGCCTTGGTCAAGTATCAGGCGACTCAAAAGTCGGTGGCTTGGTGGGATATGATTATAGCGATGCAAGCACCTATTGTTTTTGGGATACGCAAACCAGTGAAGCCACGTATAGCGCCGGCGGCGCCGGTTTGCCCACCGCCCAGATGCAGCAGGCTGTTACATATTATTACTGGGGCATTTGCGGCAGCGGCGGCGTATGGACGATTGCCGATGGCCTGGATTACCCTCATCTCACCTGGGAAAATAAACCCGGCGACATCATCACGCATCCGACTTTATCCGACCTGCTGGAAGGGACCGGAACCTTGGATGATCCTTATTTGATTTACACCGCTGAAGATCTATCCAGTATGGCCGACTATATCTGCGATTATGACAAGTCTTTTAAACTCATGGCCGACATTGATATGAATCCCACTGGCGGCAACATCCTCTCTTGCGCCCCAATTACCGAAAACACCTATTTCACAGGTCATTTCGATGGCAATAACCACATCATCCACAATCTTACCATCAATTCAACTAATGATTATTTGGGCTTGTTTGGCAAAATTGGTGAGGATGCTCACATTCACCATCTCATCCTCGAAAATGTGCATATTACCGGCGGAAGTAATTCCTCAGATGTTGGCGGCCTGGCCGGCATCAATAAGGGTACTATTGATAATTGTCAATGTATAGGCAGTATTTCCGGCAATGAATTTATCGGAGGCTTATGTGGATACAATAACGGCCAGATTAACGCATGCCATACAGAAGGCTTTATAAGCGGCAGTGGAAGTTCGAATAATTCAGGTGGCTTGGTCGGGCGAAATCAAGAGGGATATATCGATTATTGTTCCAGCTCGTGCAGTATATCTGGAGCCAAGTATGTGGGCGGCTTGGTTGGATATAGTTATGGCGGCAACGTCAATCATAGTTATAGCTCCGGTGAAATAACGGGTGGAAACTATGCCGGAGGGCTTATTGGCTATTGTAATTATAGTCAGCTTTATTCGTGTTATAGTGATAGTGAGGTTAATGGAGGAAATTATTTAGGCGGTCTGGCGGGGCTTGGCAATGACACTATCATCAATTGCTGCTACAGCACGGGCAATGTTACCGGTGGTGATTATCTCGGCGGTCTGGTGGGCTACCAAAATGGAGGTGGAATTAATAATTGTTATTGCCAGGGTAATATTGCCGGTGATGAAAACATTGGAGGTTTAATCGGGTATTTATATAGAAGTATGGTTTTAAATTGTTATAGCATCGGCTTGGTTCAGGGCGATGCTGAAATAGGCGGCTTGGTGGGAAAAGAATATTCTTCCAGCTATGTAGCTTTTAGCTTCTGGGATACACAAGCCAGCGGCATCACCGTCAGCGCCGACGGCGTTGGTCTTGATACCGATCAAATGCAAAGCATAGACACATATTCTGAGTGGGGGTATTGTGAGCATCGCGGTGTATGGACCATAGATGATGGGAATGACTATCCTCGGCTAGCCTGGGAAAATCAACCCGGCGTTGCCATCGCAAAATCTGAATTAGACGAGGTTTTGGCAGGCGCCGGCGCTCCCGATGATCCTTATTTGATTTATACCCATCAGGATTTATTGGCTCTAAGTGATTATCCTTGTGAATATGACCGGCACTATAAACTGATGGCCGATATTGACCTGAATCAGGCTCAACCTCCGGTGTTTACCACGGCCATCATTGCCCCCAATTCCACCAGTGGTGGAAGTGGGCATATTCAGGAATTCACCGGCGTATTCGATGGAAACGGCCACGTGATTAGAAATCTTACAATCCAGGCCGATGAATCGAACGATGATTATTTGGGTTTATTTGGCTATCTCGGCAAACATGCTCAAGTAAAAAATCTATCCGTGGAAAACGTATCGATCTCTGTAACCGAAACAGGTTATGCTTATCACCTGGGTATGTTGGCGGGAAGAAATGAAGGGCAAATCTTAAACTGCCACAGCACCGGCAATATAGTCGGCAATTCAAGGTCCGATTATTTGGGTGGGTTATGCGGTAGTAATTATGGAGATATTGTCAACTGCTATAGTATCGGCGATGTGGTGAATGGTGACAATGTAGGCGGCTTGTGCGGTATTTTCGGTGGCGGTGCGGTTAGCAATTGCCATGCATCCGGGTCCGTAACCAGCGAAGGTATGTATCTGGGCGGTTTATGCGGTTATGTATCGAGTGGTGAAATCTATAATTGTTATGTTGTTGATTCAATCATTAATGGCCACAGGTTTCTTGGGGGATTATGTGGGTGTAACAACGCTGGCGTCATTCATGAATGTTTTTCATCAAATTCAAGCATTGATGGAGATGATTATATTGGCGGCTTGTGCGGTTATATCGACACCGGCAAAATCAAGAATTGTTATGCTGAAAATACGGCAAACGGCGCTGATCATATTGGTGGGTTGGTTGGTTCCAATAATAAAGGCGAAATTTATTACTGCTATAGTCGAGGGCAATTGACCGGTGAAGGCGCCGTCGGAGGATTGGTGGGCGCGGATACTTCGAATGATGGCGTTCGTTATTGTTTTTGGGACACACAAACTAGCGGAGTGCAAACCAGCGCCGGCGGTACAGGTTTGAATACAATGCAGATGCAGGATGCGGAAACGTATTATACGTGGGGCATCTGCGGCAATGAAGGCGTCTGGACAATCGACGATGGCATTGATTACCCTCGCCTTGCCTGGGAAAACGCTACCGGCGCCAACCTCGCGTTCCCGCAAATATCTGAGATACTGGATGGCGCCGGCACAATGTTGGAACCCTATCGTATCTATACCGCTTCTGATTTTCTGGCTATGGGGCGTTATACCTGCGATTATGATAAATCATATCAGTTAATGAACGATATTGATTTAAATCCTACCGGGGCCGATATCCTGCCTCATGCGCCCATCGCAGCTATTGAGAGTTTTACCGGCCATTTTGATGGCAATGGGTATATTATCCGTAATCTAACGATTAATTCCTCTGGCAGTTATCTGGGCCTTTTCGGAAAAACAGCCTCATCTGCACGGATTCAGAATGTGATTCTGGAAAATGTAAATAGTCACGGTGGTGAAGAATCGGATTATGTCGGCGGCCTTGTCGGAGACAACATGGGCGTCATTGAAAATTGTCGCTGCACGGCGGATGTTTCAGGTAACACGCAGTTGGGCGGCTTGGTGGGCCGTAATAATGAAGGTCATATTAATTACTGTTGCAGTTATGGCAATATCACAGGTGTAAATCAGGCCACTTATACTTATATTGGCGGTTTGGTGGGTTATAATGCATTCGGTGCGATAAATAATTGCTACAGTCAGGCCGCGGTATCCGGCGAAGGGGCTATTGGTGGTTTGGTGGGTTATTTCGCTAGTGGTACTATCATAAATGGGTATAGCGCGGGCCGTTTAACGGGAGGAACTGATCCAGGTGGTTTGGTGGGGCGCGGGGTGTCTGTAAGCATATCGCATGGATTTTGGGATATTCAAACCAGCGGTATGGCAACCAGTTATGTGGGAATAGGTTTTGATACCGCACACATGCAGATGGCGAGTACATATTTAGCGTGGAGTGTGTGTGATAACAAAGGAATATGGACAATTGATGAGGGAAATGATTACCCGCATCTCGCTTGGGAAAATATGCCGGGTGAAGTCCTTGCCCGGCCGGAATTATCAGAAATACTGGCGGGAACCGGCTCCCGAAGTGATCCATACTTGGTTTACACGCCCGAAGAACTAACGGCGATAAAGCACTATACCTGCGAATATGACAAGTATTACAAGTTAATGGCCGATATTGATATGAACGTTCTATCGCCCAACACTTTTACGGAAGCCTTGATTGCTCCATATTATAGCAGGGCCCCATATACGGATTTTACCGGCGTCTTTGATGGCAATGGCCATGTCATCCGAAACCTATCAAGTGTTATTTCTGACCAGGGAAGTTCGTACCTGGGACTGTTTGGTCGTATCGGTTCATCTGCCATGATTGCCAATTTAATTCTCGAGGACGTATCCATTACCGGTTCAGGTGCTGCATCAACTCTGGGAGGTCTGGCTGGTTTCAATTCAGGTGTCATTTACAACTGCTATTGTAGCGGCCATATCAGTTCCGGATCGAAATTATCCTATGCCGGGGGATTGTGCGGTTCAAACAGGGATGGCGGTTATATTAGTCACTGTTATGCCGATGTGTCGATAACAGGCGGTGGTAAATCAAGTTGTGTCGGTGGTTTGTGCGGAATAAGTTATATAAGCGATGTTAGTCATTGTCGAGCGTATGGTTCGGTAACCTGTGGAATTGGTTCAGATCGGCTTGGCGGATTGTGTGGAGAAAGCAGCGGTAGCGTAAGCAATTGTTATGCCAGGGGAGATGTTTCAGGCCAAAGGGTTTCATATGAAATAGGCGGCTTGTGCGGAGACTACTACGGCGCCATCACCAATTGCTATAGTACGGGGCAAGTATCCGGCGCCAATCAAAATGGTCGAATGGGTGGTTTGTGCTCAGGATATAATGATGACGGCGTTAGTAACTGTTATTTTCTCATTACCGCCGGACCGGATAATGGCGTTGGGCAGCCGTTAGATGAAGGAAATATGAAATTACAGAGTAGTTATCTTGGTTGGGATTTTGCCGGCGATCCCACCGATGGCTCAGAGGATAACTGGCGGATGTGCTATGACAATGTGGATTATCCGCATCTGAACTGGGAATATCAGGTTCGTGGTGATTTTGCCTGTCCCGACGGAATAGCATTTGAGGATTTCGCGTTTTTCGCCGGCTGCTGGCTGGATGATGATTGCATCTCTCCGGACAATTGCCAAGGCGTGGATATGGATGCTTCCGGGCAGGTGGATAGCCTGGACTTTATTCTCTGGCTGGAAAACTGGCTCAATTAAAAACCGTCTTCAACAATTTACTTTCTACGGTTACGCCGGCCGGCGCCAGGCGTTGAGTGTCGTATTTGTTTGATAACCCGAAGATTTTCTTCCGCCGCGGCGCGATGCGTAGGGCTAACCCGCAATGCTTCGAATATTTGCGCGGCTTCGTACAGTTTGTTCTGGCGGGTAAGGCACACGCCCAGATTCATTCGGGCGTTATCGCCGACGATTCGGGGATCGAAATACACCGACGTATCATAACTGTGATCCAGCCCCATCTGCACCAGTTTTCGCAAAAGGGTTTCCGCCTGGAGGAAGCGCCCGGCGTGATAATCCTCCTGCGCCATAAGCCATAATAAAGGCGCAGAACGGGGAAACCAGCGTTCGGCCAATTCACGCAATTTGGCGTGCCTGAGTTCTTTGGGCAACTGGCCCTCCGGCAATTGTAACAGCGTTTCCAGCAATAACGCCGATAGCGCTATCGGAGGTCGCTCATCACTGATATATGGAATAAAATGAGCCATCGCTTCATCAAATACTGTTCGCCAGCGCGCGTCATCCATTTGCAGCAGCGTGCGATAAAGTTCGATCTGGTAATAAAGCTGCCCCGGACGCTCCCGCAGTTCACGTTCGAGCAGTATAATATCACGTTCGAATTTATCCTTGCGCTTTGGACCGGCGAATCCGTCATGGCGAATGCGAACCGTGCTGCGTTTTACGACTTGATTGCGATTTCTAGCCAGGGCCGACAGGCTGGGAATAAACTGTTCGTGATGATAACCTTGCAGATTGAGTCGGTCGTCCCTTCGGAACAACCGAGGCAAATGCATTTCCGTATAAAGGTCCGACCGGTCGATTTCAATCATATCCTGGCGTAAAATCCACCAGGCGAAGGCGTCATTGTCCCTCAGGCATTGCCGTATCGGATCAGCGGAATCAGGCAGTAGCTCTTCATCAGCGTCAATCCAGAAAATCCACTCCCCCTGTGCCTGGCTGAAACAGAAATTGCGGGCGGCGGAAAAATCATCGCACCACGCGAAATGACTAATACTCGCCCCAAAACGTTCCGCGATGACTAGGGTGTCATCGGCGGATCCGGTGTCGGTAATGATGATTTCATCCGCAACACCGGCAACTGATTGCAAAGCGCGTCCCAGACGAGCTTCTTCGTTGCGTGTAATTAAGCAAACGCTTAGCTGCATAATGAAGCGGGCCTAATCTCCTCTTTTTCTTCGCCAGGCAATGACGCCGCCGGCGCCCACCAGAAATACCGTTAATGGTTCTGGGACAAATACAATGTCGGCGTGAATTTCTATCTCGCCGTTATAAGCGGCGGTCGAGAAATCATACATGTTATTGTAATCTACATCTACCGACATGCTTGCCCATTTACCGACAGATGCCGCCCAGGCCAGCAAGCTTTCTGTTTCGCCGTTGAGGATAGAGTCAAAAATCGTTTCCTCATCCGGCAATCCAAAAATATGGCTCCATGAGGTGTCGGCATACGATGAATTCAGACTTACGGTAACGCCGTTCGTGTGGCCCAGGCCGTCATACTGATCGCTGCTGATGTCCCCATATAACCCTACCACCATCCATGCCTTGCTGTAATTATGATAATTGGATGGTATTTCTTCGGTATATGCGGAATATGACGTAACCTCATCTTCCGCAAAGGTTTCACCTAAATACACTATATAAGGTCCGTAATCCAGCGAACCTGAACCCGCCGTGCCATAAAGCAAATACAAATGCGAAATGTCATTTTCCGTGGGGGCGACAAGGCCGGAAAAATGAATCATTTTCTGATTGCTGGCGCTGGATTTCTGGGGTGAAATCGCAGCTTGAGCGCTTTGCCCCGCCGACCAGCAGGTAATCATGGTTACACTTATACAGGTGACTTGTAGGCCCTTGCGGAGCCTCTTAAAGAACTTTCTCATCTCTCTCTCCCAAAAACGAGCGGCCCGTGGCTATGGTTTAAGCCCAAGCAAAATTTCATGGAATCTCTCTCTTGATCTACAAGGTAAATAATAACTCAAGTGCGGGTTTATTACAAGTAAAAACCAAGTTGTTTTAGGTAATTTATTTTTCTCAGGTGGTTTTATCAATTTTTTATGCTGAATTTGAGAGTTTTGGATTAAATCCGAAACTCATGGTTCAAGACAAGTAAATCCGCATTTTTACTCAAAAAACAGGGATTGAAATCGCTGGAATATTGTATTTTCCAAGCTCTGCGATGACCTGACTGCCCCACTTTTGACCCACTCGACCAAAAATGGAAGCATTTTTGTGAAGCTGGATTTTATAACCACTGATAATAAAAGGAGTTATAACTGCGCCCGGCAGGACTCGAACCTGCAACCTTCGGATTCGAAGTCCGTCACTCTATCCAATTGAGCTACGGGCGCTTCATTCGTATTTCGTTGTCTCTTATCCCTTTGCGTCGGGAATGGCATGCATTTTATATGATTGATTTCCCGTACGCAATGGTATTGTTTGGCATATTGTCATAACAAGATAGTAATGTCCGGTCTTAACCAGTTAAAAATGTCCGCTTTCG
>CAZOCV010000006.1:30961-33583 GCA_964578395.1 uncultured Pirellulales bacterium | reverse complement strand
GGCAACTACAACTGGGGTCCCTGGGAAAATAGGTTTTTGAATAAATATATCGGCCATGAAAAAATAGTTACCAACAAAACAAGGGAAACGGTCCTGGAGGTTTTTCAGTGTCCGGCCGATCGCGGCCAGGTGGAGGAGGAGGATGGCTGGGGTTACTTTGTTCAGTGTGGGTGCGTTCCTCTGACGCCTTCCGCTTTTGAGGCTTATGGAAGCAGTTATCATTACAACGCGGGGGCTTTAAACGACAACTCCGATTGGGGGCTTTGGGGTAAAAAATATGCGAAGGTCAAAGACCATGCCCGCTTACTTTTAGCCTTTGACTGGTCGTTTCGTGCGGTTTACGATGGAATATATCCAACAGGCTATATGTATTGGCATAACCCAAAGGAAAACGGCTGGGGTAATGGTGTTTTTGTGGACGGCCACGTTGATTTCATCAAAGCCTCTATACCGGGCGTCGATGATTATGTTTATTGGGAAGGTCCTTCCTGGACGGTTCGCGCAGATAGATAGTTCATGTTGCGGAAAGCTCGTTTGGAGTTCAAGCTTCAAGGCCTGTTGCTCAAACGTGACGCGGGCATCCCTGCCCGCGTTCTTTAGTATCGCCAACCGTGTTATTGACGCGAAAAAGGCACGCGGGCAGGATGCCTGCGTCACTTTCCACAACAAATACTTGATAGTTCCTGTTGCGGATGGACTGGTTGTTTGTAAGGAAAACATATCAAAACCAGTCATTCACGCCGGTGGTTAAAAATTCCTGGAGCGGCATTCCCTGGCCGCCGATGGCTGATACCGACAATTGCCCCCCCATCGTCTCTTTCCTGCTGTGCTTGACAATTTACTCAGTATGCTTAGTAATTATACTCAATATTCCTGTTATCGTCTATGCCATCGAAATGGAGCTAAAACAGGCATACATAAAATATTTGATATGAATTTGATGATTTGAAGCAGAAAAATGAAATTTTGTTACGACAGACGTTTCTTGAAATCAACATAGTCAAAGTGCCGCTGGACGGTGAATGTGTCGCGGGCGGGGTCGTAGAGGACGATGTCGGGGAGGTTGATGCCGTTGAACATGGTGTTTTTGACCATGGTGTAATGGGCCATATCGTGGAAGATGAGGCGGTCGCCGGGGCGGAGCGGGGCGTCGAAGGAGTAATCGCCGATGACGTCGCCGGCCAGACAGGTCATGCCCGTCAGGCGGTAGGTGTGTGTTTTTTCGCCCGGTTGGGCGGCTTCTTCCATGATTTCGCGCGGGCAGTCCGCCTCAGGCGGACGCGTCACGTGGGGGCGGTAGGGCATTTCCAGCACGTCAGGCATGTGGGCGGAGGCGGAGGTGTCGAGGATGGCGATATCGATATCATGGCGCATCACATCCAGCACCTCGCTGACGAGAAAACCGGTATTGAGGGCAATCGCCTCGCCGGGTTCGAGATAGACCTGCACGCGGTAGCGGTCGCGGACGTGCTCGATAAGCTGAATGAGCCGTTCGACGTCGTAGTCGGGGCGGGTGATATGGTGGCCGCCGCCGAGGTTGACCCATTCGGCAGCCTGCAACATTTCGCCAAACTGCGCCTCCACGGCCGCCAGCGTCCGCTCAAGGGCATCGCTGTTGAGTTCACAGAGCGTATGAAAATGCAGGCCGCTGAAGCCATCAAAATCGCCGGGTTTTAGTTCCCCCACCGTCGTGCCCAGACGAGAACCGGAGGCGCACGGGTCATAAATGGCCGTTTTCACCTCGCTGTGGCGGGGGTTGACGCGCAGGCCGGCTTGCACCGTTTTTTTACCTTTTTTCAATTTATCTCGATAACGACGAAACTGTCCCGGCGTATTAAAAACGATGTGGTCGCACAAATTTACAAACTCGTCGATTTCATCAGCGCGGTAGGCCGGGGCGCACAGATGCACCTCACCGCGGAAAAATTCCCGCGCCAGCCGGGCTTCATGCAGTGAACTGGCCGCAGCGCCGGACAAGACGTTATTCACCTGATCGAAAACCGACCAGCAGGCGAAACCTTTCAGGGCCAACAATATCTTCGCGCCCGTGCGCTGCTGCACACCGGCCAAAATGTCAAGATTGGCCTGGAGCAAACCCCGGTCGATGACGTAACAGGGCGTGGGCAATTTATTTATATCGCAGCGTAATGTTGTGGATGGATTGGACATATAAAATCGTAAGGTTTAATTTTAGCCACTGATGGCACTGATGAACGCTGATTTATAAATAGAATGTTGAATCCAGAAGTCAGAAGCCAGAATGAAGAGAGATGCTTCGCTGCGCTCAGCATGACTTTGGGAGTGATGAGTATCAACTTTGTTGTTCATGGTTTTATTCGCTAAATGGATGCCCGCCTGCGCGGGCATGACAGAAAGATGGAGGGCACAGCCCGTCCTACATGGGTTGTATTTTCCAGGGCAGGCCGTGTCGGTTGAGTTGTTCCATGAAGGGATCGGGGTCGAACTGCTCCATGTTATAGACGCCGGGTTTTTTCCACGTACCCTGAAGCATCAACATCGCGCCAATCATGGCCGGAACGCCCGTGGTATAGGATACGGCCTGCGCCCGCACTTCCTTCCAGCATTCGGCGTGGTCGCAGACGTTATAAATAATCATTTTTT
>CAZOCV010000006.1:25997-30861 GCA_964578395.1 uncultured Pirellulales bacterium | reverse complement strand
TGTTTTACGAGTGATTCTTCTTCCTCATGGTAGAGCAGATACGCCCGCTTTACGCCCACTTCGGGAAAATCAATATCTCGATGGACGCTCATCGGCTCGATTTCCAGCCACTGGCCGTTTTCCCAGTATTTGCCTTTCTGGGTGATTTCGCGGATGTTGATTTCCGGGTTGAAGTTGGTGGCAAACGCCTGGCCGTGACTGCCGGCGTTGCAGTCGATAATATCGACATTGTGAATCTCATCGAAGTGGTGTTTCTGCGCGTACGCGCAAAAGACATTCGTCACCCCCGGATCGAAGCCGCTGCCCAACAGCGCCATAATGCCTTTTTCCCTGTATCGGTCGTGATAAGCCCACTGCCACTTGTACTCGAATTTGGCCACATCTTTCGGCTCATAATTGGCGGTGTCGAGGTAATCGACGCCCGTCGCCAGACACGCTTCCATAATGGATAAATCCTGATACGGCAGGGCGATATTAAGCACCATATCCGGCTTGAACCGTTTAATCAGGGCAATAACGTTTTTAGGCTCGTCGGCATCGACCTGGGCGGTCTCGATGGGTCTGTTCAGGGCTTGGGCGATGGCGTCGCATTTGGCGAGCGTGCGGCTGGCCAGACAGATATGTTCAAACACCTCCGGAACAGAGACACATTTGCGCACCACCACATTACCCACACCTCCGGCCCCAATAATTAAAACTCGCGCCACGCTGAACTCCTTTCCTATACGTAAGGTGCTGCCCTTGTGCCAGATCGACGGCAGCGTTTCTGGACGATACCCAATCCGCGGCCTGAAAGCAAGTCCGGCATTTACTTATTGACCTGCGGGATGATTTCGGCTTGAAATCATACGGTAAAAGGTTAGAATGCAATTTAACTCACGGCGTGAGTAATTCGGCGGCAAGAATGCCGCTCCGCAAAGCAGTAACTTTCGTAACTTACTTTATAACAGGAGCTTATAAATGAAATCACAAGCAGACATCGGCCTGATAGGTCTAGCGGTAATGGGTGAAAATTTGATATTAAACATGGAAAGCAAAGGCTTTACGGTCGCCTGCTTTAATCGAACCACCAGCAAGGTGGACGATTTTATTAATGGTCGTGCCAAAGGCAAGAACATTATCGGCTGCCACAGCATCGAAGAGCTTTGCGGCAAACTCCAGCGCCCGCGAAAGGTTATGCTGATGGTCAAGGCCGGTAAACCCGTCGATGACTTTATCGATCTGGTTTTGCCCCACCTGGACAATGGCGACATCATTATTGACGGCGGCAACAGCCACTTCCCCGATACCACCCGCCGGACGCAATATCTGGAAAGCAAAGGCAAACTTTATATCGGCACGGGCGTTTCCGGCGGCGAGGAAGGCGCTTTGACAGGTCCATCCATCATGCCCGGCGGCTCCAAGGCGGCCTGGGAACATGTTAAACCTATTTTCCAGAAAATTTCCGCGCACACCGCCGACGGGGAACCGTGCTGCGAATGGGTAGGCGAAAACGGCGCAGGCCACTTCGTCAAGATGGTTCACAACGGCATCGAGTACGGCGACATGCAGATGATCTGTGAAACGTACCAGATCATGAAGGAAGTACTCGGCATGAGCAACCGGGAGATGCATGATGTCTTCGCCGAATGGAACAAAGGCGAACTGGATTCGTACCTGATTGAAATCACGCGCGACATTCTGGGCTACAAGGATGAAGACGGCAAGGAGGTCATCGACCTGATTCTTGATACCGCCGGCCAGAAGGGAACCGGCAAATGGACGGGCATCGCGGCGCTGGACCTGGGCCAGCCGCTGACGCTGATTGGCGAAGCGGTGTTTGCCCGCTGCCTGTCGGCCATCAAGGAAGAGCGTGTCAACGCCGCCAAGGTGCTTTCCGGCCCGAAGGCAACATTCAGCGGCGACAAAAAGGCATTTGTGAACGATCTGCGTCAGGCGCTTTATGCCAGCAAAATCGTCAGTTACGCCCAGGGTTATCAACTGATGCGAGCGGCGGCGGCGGAATACGGCTGGAAGCTTAATTACGGCGGCATCGCTCTGATGTGGCGCGGCGGGTGCATTATCCGTTCCGCGTTTTTGGGCAAGATTAAAGAGGCCTTCACCAAGAATCCGAACCTGGTGAACCTGCTGCTGGACCCGTTCTTCGCCAACGCGGTGCAAAATGCTCAGGCCGCATGGCGACGAGTGATTAAAACCGCTGTGGAGATGGGCGTGCCGGCGCCGGCGCAAGGCTCCGCCCTGGCTTATTACGACGGCTATCGCCATGACCGCCTGCCGGCCAATCTGCTCCAGGCGCAGCGCGATTATTTCGGCGCGCACACCTACGAGCGCGTGGACAAACCGCGCGGCGAATTTTTCCATACCAATTGGACCGGCCGCGGCGGCGCGACGGCGGCGTCAACCTATACGGCCTGATGCCTGTTAGGGCGATAACCAAATAATGACCATAAAGCAAGGACTCGGCTCATGGCTAAAACATTCATAACGGAAGATTTTCTGCTGACCAATGAACCGGCGCGGCGGCTGTACCATGAATTTGCCGCGAACATGCCCATTTATGACTATCATTGTCATTTACCGGTCGGCCAGATCGCCGAGGATAAACGCTTTGACAACCTGACCCAGATTTGGCTCTACGGCGACCATTACAAGTGGCGCGTCATGCGGACCAACGGCGTGGCGGAGCGATTCATCACCGGCGACGCCACCGATGAGGAAAAATTCCAAAAATGGTCTCAAACCATCACTGCTACGCTGCGTAATCCGGTTTATCACTGGACGCATCTGGAACTGCTGCGTTATTTCGGCATTGATGAATTACTGGATCCCTCATCGGCGAAACGCATTTACGAGGCGTGCAATGAAAAACTGTGCACCTCCGCCTACAGCGTGCGCGGCCTGATGCGCATGATGAATGTCAAGCTCGCCTGCACCACCGATGATCCGCTGGACGATCTCAGAGAACATCAAAAAATCGCCGACAGCGGCTTTGCCGTCAAGATTTACCCCGCCTGGCGGCCCGACAAGGCGATGGCGACGGAAAATCTCGACGCCCTTAACGCATGGATTGACCGGCTGGCGCAACTTACCAACATTGATATCAACTCCTTTCGCGCTTACATCAAAGCGCTGCGCCAACGACACGATTTCTTCCACAGCCGAGGCTGCCGTCTGAGCGATCACGGACTGGAAACCGCATATGCGGAAACCTATACCGACAGCGATATCGAAACGGCTTTTGATAATATTCGCGCCAAAAAAACGTTGTCGGTACCGTTAGCGCTGAAGTTCAAGTCGGCGATGCTTTACGAGCTGGCGGTAATGGACGCGGAAAAAGACTGGACCCAGCAATTCCACTTCGGCGCGCAGCGCAACAATAACACCCGCATGTTTCAGCATCTTGGCCCTGACACCGGCTACGATTCGATTGGCGATTTCGAGATATCCAAACCTCTGGCCAAACTCCTGGACCGCCTCGATCAGACCAACCGGCTCGCCCGCACGGTGCTGTACAATCTGAATCCGCGGGACAACGCCCTGATGGCGACGATGCTGGGCAATTTCCAGGACGGCGTCACGCCCGGCAAGCTCCAGTGGGGCTCGGGCTGGTGGTTCCTCGATCAGAAATTCGGCATGACCGAGCAGCTTAACACCCTGAGCGTTCTGGGTTTGCTGGGCCGTTTCGTCGGCATGTTGACCGACTCACGCAGTTTCCTGAGCTACCCGCGGCATGAATATTTCCGGCGCATCCTTTGTAATCTCATCGGAGCGGATGTCGCCAACGGCGAATTGCCCGCCGATTACAAACTGCTGGGGCAAATGGTGCAGGACATCAGCTACAATAATGCGTTGGCTTATTTCCGGATGCCGGTCGATTGACATAACCCCCGGCCTGGGGCATAATATACCCGGTCGTTTACAACCAACAGCAATACCGCCGCCTGCGAGGGCTTCTTTATGCCGGTGTTCGACATTTACGACGATAATACCCACCGCCGCATCGAGGCCGATAGCAAACGGGTATCCTTCGGCCGGACGGCGGACAACTCCATTTTCGTGGATGACCGCCAAACGTCCCGCCGTCACTGCGAGGTCCGTCTCAGTGAAATCGGCTATATCCTCCGCGACCTCAAAAGCCGTAACGGCACCAAACTCAACGGCGAGCCTATTGACCGGCCCATGAGCCTCCGCGACGGCGACGAAATCGGCATCGGCAAGGCGATTATCCGTTTCTGGTCCGCGGCGACCAAAATCCCTCCTGATGCGGGGACTTTGCCCCTTTTCACCATCGCTAATCAGATCCGCTACACCGCCAATCTGGACATGAACCTCGTTCCGCCCACACCTTCGTCTCCGCCCGCGGCCGCTCTCCAGGCCGTGAGCATACCGAAGAACAAACCAAAAACTCCATCACACGTCGTCGCTTCGAAGCCGCCGGCCAAACCTGCCCATACTTCCCAAGCCCCTGCTCCGGCGCAAGTTTTGGATACCCCCGATGAGGCGGAGCTGGATTTACAATTAGTGGCTTCGGACGTTCCGGCCGCCGGCTTCGCTTCCGGCAAGTCCGGACCACTGGAAATAAACGATATTATTCCCCTGAATCGCGACGGCAGACCCGCCCATGCCGTCGGCAAAGATTCTTCTGAAATTTCCGCGGCGATGCTGCGTCTTAAACAACTGCTGCTGCGGGCGTTCCAGTCCGGCGCTACGGACATCCACATCGAACCCCAGGAGCGCGACCTCCGCATTCGCTATCGAATCGATGGTTGTTTACATCAGACGGCCACCATCGACCCCACCGTCGCCCGTCCGGTATATTCCATCGTCAAGCTGTTGTGCAACCTGGACATTAACAAGCGCGGCG
>CAZOCV010000006.1:0-25897 GCA_964578395.1 uncultured Pirellulales bacterium | reverse complement strand
ACTACCGTTTACGCCATTATTCGCGAACTGAACGCCCGCGAAAAAAACATCGTCACCGTCGAAGACCCGGTCGAATACAAACTCGAAGATATTACCCAGATTCAGGTTAACGCCCGCGCCGGTGTGACGTTTGCCGGGGCGCTGGCGTCACTGCTGCGGCAGGATCCCGATGTGATTCTTGTCGGAGAAATTCGCGACGCTGATACCGCCCGTATGGCCGTGCAATCAGCGATGACCGGCCATCTGGTGCTGACCACTATTCACGCCCGCGATTCCATCGGCTCCATCTTTCGTCTGCTGGACCTGGGCGTGGAACCGTTCCTGCTGGGTTCGGCCCTGACCAATGTGCTTTCTCAGCGCCTGCTTCGCACATTATGCCCCCGCTGCAAGATGCGTTACAAACCCGCGGTCCGCGACCTGGCCCGCTGCGGCGTCGAAGAACTCGCCGGGACGGACCTGTATGCCGCCGTCGGCTGTGAGGATTGCATGGGCATAGGCTTTAGAGGACGACAGGCGGTTTTCGAACTGCTGACCGTCAATGATCAGGTCCGCGACGCCGTCGTACATAAACCGACTATCCAGCAGCTTCGTGCCGCCGCCGGCGACTGGATATTTCAGACGCTCCGCGAAGACGCCCTGCGCAAGCTTAAGGCCGGAGTCATCTCACTGGATGAATTTAACTCGGCTACACCGCAGGATTCGTAAGGCGTCGCGTCCGCCGGAGGCAAGCGCAACCCCAGCGCCAAGGTACATTATGAAAGTCATCCAACATGTCGCCCTGAACTGCCGCGACCATAAAAAACAAGAGCAGTTTTATACTCGCCATTTCGGTTTTCGGCGCAGCCGCGTCTTTAACGCCGGCAAACCCGATGAATTCGTTATGCTGCGCTTGGGAGATACGTGCCTGGAACTATTCACCGCCCGTCCGGAACATCGCACCCAGGCTGCCGGCCCGCAGCCGGTGGGCTTCAGCCATTTGGCCTTTGAAGTCCCGGACCTCGACGCCGCCGTCGCCGCCCTCCGCGCCGACTGCATCGACGCCGAAGATATCATCGACTGCTCCAGCGTCACCTCCGGCCTGCGGATATGCTTCTTCCGCGATCCCGACGGCAACCGCATCGAACTCATGCAGGGCTACAAAGATCAATAGCCTGATGTTTGAGCAAACAGCTCAGGCTGCGCTTTCCTTTTTTTAACGTGCATATTCCACGCAGCGCACTTCCCGCAGCAGCGTCACTTTTACTTCGCCGGGATAAGTTAATTCATCTTCGATTTTCTTGGCGATGTCGCGCGCCGTCTTCCAGGCGGAGGCGTCATCCATGCTTTCGGGATCGACAATCACGCGAATTTCCCTGCCGGCCTGAATGGCGTACGACTGGCGAATGCCGCTAAAACCATTAGCGATATTTTCCAGACTTTCCAACCGCTTGATGTATCGCTCCAGCGTTTCGCGCCGGGCGCCGGGCCGTGATGCGCTCATGGCGTCGGCGGCGGCTATCAGCGGCGTATAAGGCGACGTGGCGGGAACATCCCCGTGATGCCCGGCGATAGCATTGATGACTTCCGACTTCTCATTGAATTTCTTGATAAGCTCGGCGCCAATGGCGGGGTGGCCGCCTTCCATTTCGTGATCCGCGGCCTTGCCGATGTCATGCAGCAGGCCGCACCGGCGCGCCAGTTCGCCGTTCAGGTCCAGTTCTTCGGCCATTACCTGCGCCAGAAACGCCACTTCAATACTGTGCCGCAGCACATTCTGGCCGTAACTGGTACGATAATTAAGCCGCCCCAGATAAGGCAGCAACTTGTTGTTCAGGCCGCTGAGATTGACTTCCAGCGCGGCGCGCTTGCCGATCTGAAAAACATTTTCTTCCATTTCCTTCTGGGTTTCGGCGACCACATCCTCAATGCGTGCGGGATGAATGCGCCCATCCTGAATAAGTTTTTCCAGGCTCAATCGGGCGACTTCCCGGCGAATCGGGTCAAACGCCGATACCACCACCACGCCCGGCGTATCGTCGATAATGACGTCCACGCCCGTGGCCTTTTCAAAAGCGCGAATATTTCGACCTTCACGTCCAATCACACGACCTTTCATCTCGTCGCTGGGAATATCCACGGTTGAAACCGTGCTGTCGCAGGTATGCCCGGCCGCATAACGCTGAATGGCATTCAGGGTGATTTCCCGGCTGCGTGTGGCCGCTTCTTCCTGAGCCGTCATAATCGTTTTCTCAATCAGCCGCGAAGCCTCGTTTGATACTTCCCCTTCGATCCGCTTGAGCAGAATTTCTTTTGCTTCATCAAGGCTGATGTTGGCAATCCGCAGCAATTGTGCCCGCTGCTCTTCGAGGGTTTTGGAAAGCTGCTGATCTTTATTGCTTAAGTCGTGCTCCTTGCGGGAAATGGCTTTTTCCCGCTGATCGAGATCCTGTTCCTTGCGCGTCACCGTCTCCCATTTGCGATCCACGGTATCTTCCCGCTTGGTAAGATGCCGCTCCAAATCGCGCAATTCATCACGAACTTTGGTAGTTTCCTGTTCGAATTCCTCCCGCCGCTGAATAGCTTCGGCCTTGGCCTCCACCTGGGCTGTTTTTACTAAGCTGTCCGCCTTCATTTTAGCGTCTTCGACGACTTTTTCTGCTTGCTGCGAAGCCGCTTTCAGTCGATTTTTCCCCAAAACCATTTGAGCCACAATCAAAACGGCAATACCAATAATTGCCGCAAGAACGGCGACAAGGATATGTGATCCCGCTGATGCCATAATAAAATGAACAGAAGTCATTCGTTCACTCCTGATGCCAGATGTCCTCGGTCTTTGGGCCGACCGGTTATGCCCCGGGTTCATTACCCGGCAATGCAGTACAACAAAAACGTCGGCGAGAAATGGTATCAGGAATGAACCGGCTAAGCCGTTCGAAGAAGGGGTCAAATCACTTACCCGCGTTGCAGGCGGCAGGATGCATTGTTATCGAATCGGAGTTAAAAACGCACAAGGTCTGTAGTTACTGCGTGTTGCGCAAAATCAGCCTTCTGGTCGGCAGATATTTCGGCCGGCATAGGAGATTAGCGATAACACCTTGTAAACACGATACATACAGACCGTACACTCCCGTTTTCGATTTAGCGGCCGAATGTTTTGCACCTATCGGCCTATGTCTAACTTACCTGCCCTTTTAACGATTACAGGTTTATGCTTTTTGCCGAAACCACATTCGTTTCAGCGACGTCAGTGGTAGTCACCTGCCTTGCCGAGTTGGCCTTACCGGCACAGCGACCAGCCTTCAGTGATTCAACAGTAACTTCGAATGGCCACCAAAGTCCGCCAAGCTGTATTTCTCAAGTTTTCATGCCAAATTGGCGGCATCCTGATGGACTCATCCTCGTCCAGTCTATCATTAATTAACGGCACGATTACCTATGGTCAAGAAAAAACCATTCTGCACAATTAAGTAAATCCCATAAATCAGCAGGTGTATCCAGGCCGATGCAGGAATCACCAGATATAATATAAGTATCTGTGTTTAAGTTTGTTATTGCATAAACCAAGTGCGGCTTGATTTATGCTCAATCGGTAACGATAATGTCCCGAAAATAGAAATGAATCCCGAATTCAAGGATCTGTAACATGATAAATATAAAAAAGATATTATTTGTCCAGTTTTTGCTGGTTTCTCTTGTCGCATCGTTGGCCGGAGGGCAAATTTCAGAACCAGCAGATGAATTTGGGCCGTCTGAAGATTTTGGCATCGATGAAAATGTCAATCCTTTAGATATGCCCACTTTCCCACCGGTTTCGGCTTCATTAATCCCGCAATATAAGCAGGTTATTTCCGATCAACAATTTCTGGTAGCGGTCGTGCTGGAAATTACGGATCCGTGGTACCTTTATGCCAATCCCGATGAGAACGAATCGTATCCCGATACGCAGATACAGGTCGAACCCGTCGAAGGATTGGTTTTTGGCAAGCCCATCTATCCCCAGGGGAAACTCTACGAAGATAAGGTATTGGAGGAGACCTATTATAAATACACCGGCCGACAGGTTATTTATCTGCCGGTCGAGGTCGCGGCGGCACAACCCGGTGAGATAGCGTTAACGGTAAACGTTATCGGCCAGCGATGCAGCGATCAGCAATGTATCCAACTGGAAGGCGAAAATGCCATTACGGCCACAACGACTATTAAAATCGCGGCGATGGACGCCGCCGCCGAAATAATGCCGACGGATCCAGGCTTGTTCGAGGGAATTGACGTCAGTGCGGCCTTTGCCACCGCAAGTGGAACCTCCGAACCTATGCCGGCTAAAACGGGTGAAATCGCCGCGGATAACTGGCTGTGGGCGATGCTTGTGGCGCTGGGTGCGGGGCTGGTGATGAACCTGACGCCTTGCGTTTGGCCGATTATCCCGATTATCATTCTGACGCTCATTAAGCAGGTTTCGGGGGAGAGCGAAAAAGCTCCGGTCAGCCGGAAGAAGAGCATTACGGTAGGGCTGGTGTTTGCGGCGGGGATATTGCTGGTATTCGCGGCGCTGGCGCTGGTGATGAGCGGATTCAAGCTGCTGTGGGGGCAGTGGTTCGAGGGGTGGACGTTCAAGTTTGTGCTGCTGATGGTGGTGTTCGTGTTGAGTTTGGCGATGTTCGGGGTGTTTGAGATTGTGCTGCCGGCGCGGCTGACGAATATCAGCGTGGGGCGGAAAGGATACGCGGGGGTGTTCGGGATGGGGATGCTGGCGACGGTGCTGGCGACACCGTGCGGCGCGCCGCTGATGGGCAGCGTGCTGACCTGGGCCTTGCAGAAACCGCTGCCGATAATGGTACTGATGTTCCTGCTGATCGGGGCAGGAATGGCGGCGCCCTACGTAGTGCTGATGGCGTTTCCCGCTTTGCTTAATCGCCTGCCGCGCAGCGGCAACTGGATGATTCGGGTGAAGCAGATTATCGGGTTTGCGATGATAGGTTTTTCCATCTATTTAATCTTGCTGTTTCAGCCGCAGTGGCGCGGGGCGCTGTTGTATTTCTGTTTGATTTTGGCGTTTGGGGTGTGGTTGTTTTTCAGCGTGGCCAATCATGCGATGCCCGCAGGCAAACGTTGGATGACGCGGCTAATAGCCATTCTTATTATCGCGGCGGGAGCGTTGTGGTTGGCGCAACCCAAGGCAGCGCCGGCCGATAGCGGTAAACCGCAGCCGGGGGCGTGGAAAATGCAACTTCAGCAGCATCTTGACCAGGGGAAAACGGTTGTCGTCAAATTCACCGCCGATTCGTGCAAAAACTGCAAAGTGCTCAAGAAGATAGTGTATGAACGGCAGGAATTCCTCGATAAACTCGCCCAAACGGATGCGGTGTTAATTATCGCCGATAAAACATACGGCGACCCTGAGGCCGATGAGGCCATGCGGGCGTTTAATCAAATTGCTTTGCCGTTTACGCTGGTGTACCCGGCGAAAGATCCGGGCAATCCGATTCCCTTGCGGGATATGCATTCCATGGACGATATATTGAAAACGCTGGACGAGGCGGCGGCGCGGAAATAAAAACATTTTTCACCACGAAGAACACGAAGGTCACGAAGAAAAGGCAAAAGATTATTTTATCCGCAGATAACGCAGATGGGCGCAGATTTTAAACCACGAAAGGCACGAAAGAACACGAAAATATTTTTTGACGCTGATTACACTGATTACGCTGTTTTTTCGGAGCGTGCAGCGGGTGATGTTGATAGTTGATGGGCTGTGATACTGAAGAGCGTGTTGGGTGTTCGAATCTTGGGCGGGGACGCCCAAGCCACTTGTTGTCTCAAGCGGGGATGCTTGAGCTACGTTTTATGAGGTGTTTGGGTGATAACGGAGAAGGATAGAAAGCTGGCGGCGATGTGTTTGGCGTGTCCGGTGTGTACGCAGGCGCGGCGGAGGCAGAAGGGTTTTTGTTTCTGGCTGGTGAAGCGGTTGGAACGGAAGGTTTGCCCGGCGTGCCGGGCGTATGAAAAGGTCTATGGGCGGCCGGCGCATGCGGCCGTATCCGAAAAAGCTATTTCTCACGGAGGCACGGAGACACGGAGAAATTAAAAATCAAAATGCAAAGAGCAAAATGACAGATTAAAATGTAAAATAAAACTTCGTGCTCTTCGTGTACTTCGTGGTTCAAAATATAAAAGCCTGGATTCCCGCCTGCGCGGGAATGACACAGAGGAGGTTGCGATATGGCGAAGAAGGTAACAGCTTCGAAGGATTTTAAGCCCGGGAAGAACGATTTGGCGGATGCGAAGGAGCGGGTTAAGAAAATTATTCCGCTTTTGAAGAAGGCGTATCCGGAGGCGCGGTGTGCGCTGGAGCATCAAAATCCGCTGGAACTGTTGATTGCCACGATTCTTTCGGCCCAATGTACGGATGTGCGGGTGAATATCGTCACCAAAGACCTTTTTAGAAAGTACCGCAGCGCGCGGGATTACGCCGAGGCTGACATTAGCGCGCTGGAAGACGACATCAAGAGCACGGGGTTTTATCACAATAAGGCGAAAAATATTCAGGGGGCGTGCGCGGCGATGATCGCCAAGCACGGCGGGGAAGTTCCGGCGACGATGGAGGAACTGACGGCTTTGCCGGGTGTGGGGCGCAAGACGGCCAATGTGATTTTGGGCAATGCGTTCGGCATCCCCGGCGTTGTCACCGATACGCACGTCATCCGCCTGTCGCGGCTGATCGGCCTCAGCGCCAATACGGATGCGGTGAAGCTGGAACAGGATTTGATGGCGATGGCGCCGAAGAAGGAGTGGACGCTGTTTAGTCATCTGCTGATCTTTCACGGCCGGCAGGTGTGCGTGGCGCGGCGGCCGGATTGCGGGAATTGTTGTATTCGGGCGTTGTGTGCGTATGGCAAGAATTTTTAGCCACGAATTGACACGAATTTTCTCGAATAAAACCTTATTTATGAAAAGTAAGAATTAATATGGCTTACGAGTTACACATCGAAATAGAGGATAACAAAATAAGTAAAGAAGCTTGGATTGCCGCAGTTAAGCTTTTATCCAATCTGCGAATTACAGGTGCTAATACATGTATAGCTAATCCCGTTACAGGAGAGAAAATCGTTATTCCTTCGGAAAGGTTGGATGTGGAAATAAAAGTTAAGTCAAAAGGATTTTTCAAAAAGCCTATTTGGGAAAAAGTATTTTTCTTTAACAATGGCCAAGTGAGTTTCCGTCCGAATGAATCCATGCTTGAGGATAGTTCCCATCCTGTACGACAAGCCGCTTCGTTGCTTGCTAAAGAATTAAATGCGCAAATCATTGGAGATGAGGGGGAAGTTTATGATTGGTAGATAACATGGCAGGCAGGGACCGGTTTACTTTATTCGATATAAACCATCATTTTTTATATACGATGGATATGCAAATTGTCCGGAACATCAATCGACATCGCGGCAGGAACGGGCAAGTCACATATTCAAATCTTGGGCGAGGACGCCCAAGCCACTTATTGGTATAAAAAAGAACGGTCGTTGTCTCCAGCGACCGTTCTCGCAAATCCGTTTGCGGTGAACCTCAATCCGTTGAGTATCGCGTTGCGCTGCCGTGAGGTTCGCGCAAATTTTTGAACTTCAAGTCTCTCAATCTGAAAGCATTTTAACCACGAAGGGCGCGAAGGGCACGAAGAAAATGAAAAAATAGAATCAAGAATTAAGAAGTCAGAAGTCACAATGGCATACAGGCCACAGAGAGAGATTTTGATGGTAAAATTATTCGCGTCCATTCGTGTTTATTCGTGGCGAGAAATAACAAATTGGTTGTTTGGAAAGTTATTCACGGAGGAGATGATATTGGGTTTTGGGTTTTGTTAAGAAAAAAGGCACTCCCCGCACCTTTTTATCATTAAGTTATGGCCGTGTAAGTGGAAACCTTCGTATTCCCCTGGATTCCCGCCTGCGCGGGAATGACAATGGTCCCAATCAGGTCGAGGACAGGCTCTGCGCGGGAATGACAGCGTCGGTACGTGGGTATTGCGGTTTGTGCGGAACACCTGCCGCTATCGCGGTGGGTCACAGACCCACCCAACTTTCCACTTGCCGGCAGGACGGCGGCGGTACATTTAAATCTTGGGCGAGGACGCCCAAGCCACATGTTTTAATCTTGGCCGGGGACGGCCAAGCTACTTTAACTACAGCCCATACTGTTGCCGCAGTTATGGCAGCGGTAGCAGTTGCCGTTGCGGACGGTGATGGAGCCGCAGGCGTCGCAGACCGGGGCGTCTTCCTGGAAATGGCTGAATTGGCCGTTAAAGGTCGCCATCTGTTCGCCGCGCGGCCCGGTGGGAGCCGGAACGGGATTATTCACCCGTTCCATAAGGGTATTAATCTGGTTGCTGATGCCTTTGAGCTTGGCGTGGGCGTCATTACTCTTGCCGGGCAGGCCGGGGCGATCCACCCGCGGTGCGGCCGTATTGACGACAACATCCTTTTTGGCCGCATCCGTGCGGCGGGGGCTGTTGGCCTCGCGATAGCCGGGCAAAAACGTCATGCCCAGCCAGCGGGCGATGTAGTCGATGAGGCTCTTGGCGAAGGGGATGTCGCGGTTGGTGGTCATGCCCGCCGGCTCGAAGCGCGAATGGCTGAACTTATCGACCAGCGTCGCCAGCGGTACGCCGTACTGCAAGGCCATCGAAATACATGTCCCAAAGCCATCCATGAGTCCCCCGACGGTGCTGCCTTCCTTGGCCATGGTGATGAAAAGCTCACCAGGCTGCCCATCTTCGTATAGCCCCACCGTCAGGTAACCCTCATGGCCGGCCACATCAAACTTATGGGTGATGCTGTTTCGCGTCTGGGGAAGACGGATACGCTGTGGCCGTCGTTCAAGGACATTGGTGGTATCGCTCTTAAACTCTTCGGACGTCGATGCTTCTTTTTTCGTGTCTTTTTTGAGGTTCAGCGGCTGCGAACGTTTGGAGCCGTCACGGTAAATCGCCACGGCCTTAAGCCCCAGCCGCCAGCCCGCGCGATACGCCTCGGCGACATCATGCACGGTGGATTCCTTGGGCATGTTCACCGTTTTGCTGATGGCGCCGCTGATAAACGGCTGCACGGCGGCCATCATTCGCAAATGCGCCAGATGATGAATCGACCGTTTTCCTTTGGCCGGTTTGAAAGCGCAATCGAACACCGGCAGATGCTCCGGCTTGATATCCGCGGCGGTTTCGATGGTGTCATCCTGTTCAATTTGCTCGGTGATGCGGCGAACCTGTTCGGGCATGTAGCCCATTTTTTCCAGGGCCATCGTCACGGTGCGGTTGACGATCTTGAGCATACCGCCGCCGGCGAGAAGTTTGTATTTCACCAGGGCGATATCCGGCTCGACGCCGGTCGTATCGCAGTCCATCATAAAGCCGATGGTGCCGGTCGGCGCCAGTACGGTGGTTTGCGCGTTGCGGTAGCCGTGCCGGCGTCCCAGGGTAATGGCCTCATCCCAGGCCTCGTGGGCCGCACGAGAAAGCTCCGGCGCGCATTTTTCCACGTCGATATCCGCCAGCGCCGCGCGGTGCATTTCCATCACCCGCAGCATAGGCTGGCGATTTTTGGCGAAATCTTCGAAGGTTCCCAGGCATTGGGCCAGTTCGGCGCTGACGGCGTAGGCCGAACCGGTCATAATGGCCGTAATCGCTCCGGCCAGCGCCCGCCCTTCACTGCTGTCATAAGGCAATCCCAGCGACATCAGCAGCGATCCCAGGTTGGCGTAGCCCAGCCCCAGCGGCCGGTAACGATGCGAATTCATCGCGATTTTGTCCGTGGGGTAACTGCCGTGATCGACCAGAATTTCCTGGGCGATAATCATCACCCGCACCGCGCGCCGCAACGCCTCGACGTCAATCGCGCCATCCGGTTTGCGGAACTTCATCAGGTTCAGGCTCGCCAGGTTGCAGGCCGAATCGTCCAGAAACATGTATTCGCTGCACGGGTTGCTGGCGTTGATTCGCCCGCTGTTGGGGCAGGTGTTCCAGCGATTAATAGTGGTGTCATATTGCAGGCCCGGATCGCCGCAGATGTGCGTACCCTCGGCGATATGCTTCCACAATTCGGAGGCTTTATAGGTATCCATCGGCTTGCCGGTGGTGACGCAGCGCGTGGTGAAATCGCCGTCGGCCTCGACCGCCTGCATGAATTCATCTGTCACCCGCACGCTGAGGTTGGCGTTCTGGTACATCACCGAACTATAGGCGTCACCGTTAAGCCCGCCGTCATAGCCCGCTTCGATGAGCGTCCAGGCTTTTTTTTCCTCTTCCATCTTGCAGCAAATGAATTCTTTGATGTCGGGATGGTGAATTTTCAGCGACTGCATTTTGGCCGCGCGCCGGGTTTTGCCGCCGCTTTTGACCACCGCGGCAATCTGATCATAGACGCGCATAAAGCTTAGAGGCCCGGACGGTTTGCCGCCGCCGCTGAGTTTTTCGCGGCTGCTGCGCAGGGTGGAAAGGTCCGTCCCCGTGCCGCTGCCGTGCTTGAAGAGCATCGCCTCGCTGGTGGCCAGGGCCATGATGTCTTCCATCGTGTCGCCGACGCTCTGGATGAAACACGCCGAGGCCTGAGGATATTCATACGCGTTTTCACAGGCCGTAATGGTCTGGGTTTGCTTGTTCCAGTGATAATTGTGTTTGCTGCCGTGAATGCCCTTCTGATGATGCAAACCCACATTGAACCATACCGGTGAATTAAAGGCGGCATATTGGTTAACGCACAGCCAGGTCAGTTCATTATAAAAAACTTCCCGCTGCTGTTCCGAGTCAAAAATGCCGTCCGCCAGCGCCCAGTCGGCGATGGTCCGCGTGACTCGATGCACCAGTTCATGGAAGGAGCTTTCCCGTTCGGCGGTCCCCAGTTCCCCATAAAAATACTTGCTGACAACCACTTTAGTCGCCAATTGCGAAAAGAACTTAGGAACTTCGGCATCCTTCTGCTCAAAAACGACTTCGCCTTTTTCGTCGCAGATGGTCGCCGTCCGCTTTTCCCACTCGATTTCATCGAAGGGGCAAATCCCTTCTTTGCTGAAAAATCGTTCCAGTTGCATGACCGCATCCCCTTGTTTCGGGCTGCCCATAGTCGTTATTTGATTTCTCTTCCCTGAGGCGTGTACGGCCGAATCCGTGGCGCTGGACGACATCGTAAACTCCTTTATTATAACAAATTATGATACAATATAAAAATCAATACCGGCATTCTGCCCCGAAGTGAAAGAACACCCCGGCGGTCAGTACGCCATAAGTTATCGCAATGAAGCCGCACAAAGTGCTTTAACTTCTTTGTACAGCAGGAATTGTGTTATATATCCACGTTTTTTCACGAAAGACGGATGACTGCCTTCCGCTGCATCACCTCATAACACGATTTTAAGCCGGTCTCCCATATCGATCCGGCTCATCCTTGAACCAGATTTGATGTTACCACTATATCTAGTAGTGTCAATCGACAACTTTGACCTTTTTCATCAATATTTTGTTACTCCTTGCGCCACAGATAGTAGCGCGCCCAACTTTTTTTTACTCACAACCTCGTACTTTAAATTAATGAAAAACAAACCCATATTTAACACAAAATTATCTATTAATATTTTAGCCGGATAAACGGGAACAGGCTTGCCTTTTACGATAAAAATACATATAACTCCTTATAGATAAAACTTTTGTGGAATTAATCATGACAAAAATACGCTTCAAAATGAGTGAATCCGGCCACGAAAATCATCTTTGCTACCTGACCAATCTTCGTCAGCACGAACAAACACCTGAAAGTTATCTGAAATTAGTTCGTGAACCCCAGTATATGTGTAAACGCTGCGGCCGGGCGGCGGCCGATAAAAAAAGCCTTTGCAAACCGGTCAAACTCTGAAAATCCGGCAAATACCGCCTTCAAAGGACGCCCCTGTAACACTCTGGGGGGGCTTGACTTGTACATCTATTTTAAGGTATAATGTAGGGAACTTAAGGAAGAATTTGCAATGTATGACCGTTATTACATGAAGGCGCGCAACTCCCTCTCCAGCGTGAGCGGGTATAAGTGTATGCGCTGCCGGCGGGTGTAATAGCGGTTTATCTGATTTTGTTTTCTGCCGAATTGACCTGATTTTCTACTATTACCCTGTTCCGTGGCGCACATGAAGGGGAAACGGTCTGCGCTGAGCCGATTTTCCCGCACCGGTCTGTTTTCATCCAATGATATGTATGTCAACCACCCGGTTTCACGACCACGTTAAAAGGAGTTGCTATATGTTTTGGGTCATCGGCATTTCGCTGATTCTGCTGCGCATTGCGCTGCATCTTCGGCGTATCAGAAGCAAAAAGTAATGTCACGCTCTGAACATCATGAGTCTTAACGAAAACCTTTTGGTGAAAGGATAAAGATATGAAAAAACAAGAACGCCGCATCAATACCTTTGATTATCATCGTCTTAAAATGCTTTATGAGGACTTACACAAAACGGATAAAGTGTATTTTGCCGAACTGCTCGGACAACTGAAGGCTTCGCGTCTGATCGAACAAAAAATGATTCCGTCGCAGGTCATCACCATGAATTCCACGGTGTTGGTGCAAAATATGCAAACCCGGGAAAAAATGGAATTCACTTTGGTCTATCCCGAAGACGCGGCTGAGGAACAAAACAGAATTTCGATTTTAGATCCTCTGGGCGCGGCCGTCCTCGGTTTCGGCGTGGGCGAGACGATTCATTATGCCTCACCGCAGGGATCGGTCTGGCTGAAAATTGAACAGGTCACCTATCAGCCTGAAGCGGCCGGCAACTACGCGATGTAATCCGCCGGAAGATAATCTGTAACGACAGTTACGCCGATGCCTATTTATCATAGAAAGTGAGACGGTTATGCAAGGCCAGGCTTTTATGGAAAGCGGCTGGTTTATCTGGTTCGTATTGCCCATGCTGGTTTTTCTAGCGAGGATTCTGGATGTCAGCCTGGGGACGCTGCGCACCATTTTTATCGTCAAGGGATTCAAGTATGTGGTGGCCGTGATTGGTTTTATTGAAATCTTAATCTGGCTTCTGGCCATACAGCAGATTATGAAAAATCTGGATAACCCCGCCTGTTATGTGGCCTACGCGGCAGGCGTTTCCGCCGGTAATTTTATTGGCATATGGATTACCGAAAAACTTTCTCTGAGCCTGGCGCAGGTAAAAATCGTGTTGAGAAATGATTCGCCGGAACTCATTGAAGCCTTGAAAACCGCCCGCTACGGGCTTACCTGTCTTGACGCACAGGGTGCTTACGGACCAGTAAAATTAATCTTTACCGTGGTGGCCCGCAAGTCCATCGAAGACGTTCTCAAAATTGTCAAAACCTTCGACCCGCTGGCGTTCTATACCATCGAAGATGTTCATCGGGTCGCCCAGAATCGAATATCGGCCGCGGGGAAAAAGAGGGATGCCGCCCTGGCAACCACCTGGAGGTAAAACTTCCGCTTGACTTTGGGTGATTTGCACGATATGCTGGCATTATAGATGTTAGTGGTGCTTTTGTGAATGATCGCCTATAACCGCGGAGGCCTTTTATGCCCACCCCATCGAACCAAAAGCAGCTTATTGCCGCCATTTTAACGCTTTCGCAGGGTTTGGATGCGCTGCATGAAATGATGCGGAAAAATCTTTCCTACAGCGTGGACCAGTATGGCGGCAAAATCCCCAATGCTTTTATTCCGCGCCCCCTGCCCCCCACCGATGATCGCTACGAACAATGGCGCGAGCAACTCGATTCCACGGGTGCTTAAATTATATGACCGTCCGCCGCACAACGCCCGTAGCCAAACCCAAGCCCCGTGACGATATTTTTTTACCCCTATCTGCCGAGGAAATGCGCCAGCACGGCTGGAAACAAGCCGATATTATTCTGGTTACCGGCGATGCTTATGTGGATCATCCCTCTTTCGGCGTTGCGCTTATCGGCCGGTGGCTGGAACACCAGGGTTATCGGGTAGCGATCCTCGCTCAGCCCGACTGGCACAGTGCGGATGCGTTTCGTCAATTTGGCCCGCCGCGACTTTTCTGGGGAATAACCTCCGGCGCAGTGGACGCCCGGTTGAATTCTTATACCTCGATGGGACATCGCCGTGATCAGGATGTATATAGCCCCGGCGGCAAAACCGGCCTGCGTCCTGACCGGCCGCTGCTGACCTATGCGGCTCGCGCCCGCGAAGCCTTCAAGGAAGTTCCCATCATTCTCGGCGGCCTGGAAGCCAGTTTGCGGCGGCTGGTTCATTATGATTATATTGAGGATAAACTTAAACGTTCCGTGCTGATTGACGCCAAGGCCGACCTGCTGGTTTTTGGCATGGGCGAACAAGCCATCGCGGAAATCGCTCGGCGTCTCGCGGCCGGACAAACCGTTGATACTTTAACTGACATTCCAGGCACTGTCTGGCCGCTAACGCACGGGCGAACCGCACCTGAAAATGCTCTCGAACTCCCGTCGCTCACCGCTCAAACTGACGAGCCTCAGAATGTGATGCAGGCTTGCCTTGATTACCATCTGCATGCCCGACCGGATGGTCCGCCCATTTTGCAACAACAGGATCCTGGTGCTATCATCGCTTTGCCTCCGGCGTTACCCCTGACGACGGAACAACTTGATCTTCTATACGACCTGCCGTTCACCCGGCGCGCGCATCCCGCGTATGCCGCAAAGGGAGGCGTTCCCGCCTTGGAAACCGTGCGTCACTCCATCACGGCTCATCGCGGCTGCGGCGGCGGCTGTCACTTTTGCGCTTTGTACCTGCACCAGGGCAAACAGATAGCCTGGCGTTCGCGCGATTCCATTTTGGCCGAAGTGCAGCGATTGGCGGACCATCCCGATTTTCGCGGCAGTATTTCCGACGTCGGCGGCCCCACCGCCAACATGTACGGCCAAACCTGCACCCGCCCCTGCACTCGCACCAGTTGCCTCTGTCCCACGCCGTGCCCTCACGCCTTCGCTAACTACGACAACCTTTTAGAATTGATGGACTCACTGGCGCGCTGGCAGCGCCGGACAAACAACCATGTTTATATCGCTTCGGGCATCCGTTACGATCTGGCCCTTAAACAGGGCGACTATCTTGACATGCTTTGTCGCGATTTTGTCGGCGGCCATCTCAAAGTTGCCCCCGAACATTGCTGCGATGATGTGCTGGCCCTTATGGGTAAACCTTCCTTTGAGGTTTTCGAGCAATTCCAGGAGCGCTTCAACGACCTTTCCCGCAAGGCCGGCAAGGAGCAATATCTTGTGCCGTACTTTATCAGCGCCCATCCCGGCTGTACGCTGAACCATGCGCAGCAGCTTCACGATTATCTCGTCCGTCATCATCAGCGGGTGCAGCAGGTGCAGGATTTCACGCCGACACCCATGACAATATCGACCGCCATGTTCCTCTGTCAGCGCGACACGCACGGCGGCAAAATCTTCGTTGCCCGCGGGCGCAGCGAAAAACGCGCCCAGATGGCCCTGCTAAAATACGATGACCCCCACAGCCAGAATACCCTCCGCCGTCTAAACCAGCGGCGCAAAAGGCCGCGCCGTCCCCGTTAATCCGCGATTTTTATATTTATCCCGCCGCAGAGCATTCGTACAATGTTATAGCGTCATTGGCCCGTCCCTGGTATCATGGGCCTATTAAACATTATCGGAGTGCTGCTTTGTCAAAATGGTATCGACCTTCTTTTTCCCTGGCGGCCAAGTGTCGCCTGGGGTTTGCTCTGGCCGTACTGCTGATTATCGGCACTGCCCTTTATTTCCCCTATCGCTGGATGGAAAAACTGGTCGAGCAGAACCGCCGCGAACTGGCCATCGCCGAGGTGCAGCACTTGCTGGAACGTCATTTTCAAGCGACTGCGACTGCGCCCGGAATGCCTGCGCCCAACTTGTCGCTGCACTCCGCCGAAACCATCAACCTGAAAATAGCTTATCCGCCTTTGCCGCCGGAGCCTGTTGATCCCAACAAACCTGCTCCGCCTCCCGTAAAATCTGCCGATACGGCCACGCTGGAAACCGGGGAGCTTGGCGGCAGTGAACAACAACCCGCCGCTACCGCCTGGCAGCCTATAACGCGCCTGCTGAAATTTTCCGGTTTGCCGCTGCCCGCGATGGACGCCGCCGCCGACTCATCTTCAACGCCTTCCGAAGACACCAAAACCGCGCTGGCTGATGCTTTTATCGAGCGCGGCGTTAAACGCTTTCTGCGTCATCCGGACCGGCCCGATTATTTTGTTCTTCACGATGAAACTCTGGATATGGACGAACTGACCAAAACCGGTCAGGAAGAAAACGCCTTTTTGAGGCCGCTGCAAAAACACCTGCCCTTTGGCCGACCGGCCCGCTACCTTCGCGCCATCCGCGCTGAAGCAGGCTGTCTGGCCGAAAGCTGTCACGGGGTCCGCCTGGACAAATCCGAAACGAAAGAATCCGCTGTCGGAAAACCGCGCATTTTCCGGGAAGGCGAACTGGTTGGCGCCGTCGAAGTCGTTATCCCCGCCGGGCAAACCGCGGCGATTCGCATGTTTAACCTTTTTCTGATTATCATTGCCGGCCTGCTCGCCGGCATCTGCGCTATGGTCCTCTTTTATCTCATTACCCAGCGGTTCATTCTCGAACCTGTTCGCCGTCTCCGCCAGGCGGCGGATTCCATGACCATTCCCGCCGATGCCGCCGCGGCCGGAGAATCCGCCGGCGACGACGCCCCGCCGCCGGTCGGCTGGGATGACATTCTTACTCTCACCGAATCGATTAAAACCGGCGATGAATTCGAACGCCTCGCCCAGGCTTTCCACCAGATGCTGGCCCGCCTCAAGCTTGCTCAGGACCGTCTGGGCGAAACCAATCGCGCCCTGGACCAGCGTCTGGATGAATTGCAGGCCAAAAATATCGCTCTGTTCGAAGCCAATAAACTTAAAAGCGAATTTCTCGCCAATGTGTCGCATGAATTACGCACGCCGCTCAACGCCATTATCGGTTTTGCGGAAATCGTGCGGGATCGCGCGGCGGAGGCGGGTGATGAAAAAACCCGCCGCTACAGCGCCAATGTTCTCGAATCCGGCCGTCTGCTGCTGTCGATTGTCAATAACCTGCTCGATCTGGCGAAAATCGAGGCCGGCAAGCTCGACATTCATTTGGAATCCTGCTCCATTGCCGATGTCATCGAAGCCCTGATCAACTTCACCCGGCCGCTGGCGGAAAGCAAACAACTTAACATCAATCTGCAAATCGATCCCAACCTCGGCCTGGTTTATACCGACGCCGGCAAACTTCAGCAAATTTGCTTCAATTTGCTCAGCAACGCCATTAAGTTCACCCCGCAGCAGGGACGCATCGACCTCCGCGTCCAGGATGCGCCGCCCGACCACTTCCGCATGAGCGTCGAAGACACCGGACCCGGCATCGCCCCCGAACATCGCACTATTATTTTTGAGAAATTTCACCAGCTCGACGCCACCATCACCCGTGAACATCCCGGCGCCGGCCTGGGGCTGGCGATTGTCAAGGAACTGGTCGATATGCTGGGGGGAACCGTCACGGTCGGCGGCGAACCCGGCCGCGGCGCTATCTTCACCGTCACCCTGCCCAAACATCTCCCCGCTATTGAGCCCGCCTGATTTCCTCCGCACCGCCGCGGCGCTGCCGCCGGACAAGAATCATTTACCAAATCGACTCGACATGAGGTCTGCGCAACCCGTTTCTTGATGCGAAGTCTTGTTTTTCATCATCAGAACTTACATGTCGCCGAAAGGTGAAACGCTCGTCCGGGACGAGGCAGCGGGCGATTCACCGTTCCGCCAATATGATAATCTTCATCCCAAAGATTGGTTACGCCCAGGAGGAAATCCCAGTTTTTCCAATGATAGTTCATACTCAGGTCCAAAGTGGCCCAGTCGTCAATAGTGGTGTCAGAGGTGATGGAATCCGATGTTTTCACCTCGGCGTAATAGCGGCCCCACAACGCGACATCAATATTTTTTGTCGGCGTAAAATGCAGGCCGACACGTCCGATATGTTCGGGAATATTCTTGATTTCGCCATCAACCAGCCAGCTCGAGGCGGTATCGCCTGCTTTGTTGACAAAACAGTAAGACCCTTCCAGGCTGAGCTGAGGACAAAAGCGATATTTGCTCTCGAACTCAATTCCTTTATACGTGTTTTCGCCCAGATTTTGATAGGAATAGGATCCCTGGCCGGAGGAGATTAAATCTTCAACATGGCTGTGAAAGAAGGCTACATTGGCGTAAAGGGAATCACGATGATATTCCAGGATAAAATCCCAGCCGCCAAACGTTTCAGGCTCCAGGTCCGGATTGGCGTTAAAAGCGCCGGAGGTAAGCCGCTTGACGTGGGCCCACTGAGGCGAAAGAAACGACTGGCCGTAAATTACTTTGCCGGTCAGGGCCTCATCGAAATGATAGACCATACCGCCGCGTCCCACCAACTGCTCGTCTGCGAAATCCTCGAACGTATCGTAGCGGGTCGAGAAGGTGAATTCCAGTTTCTCCACCGGCGACCAGATCATCTGCGCCAGTCCGCCCATCAGATGCCATCGCCCCTCATCTACCGCCGTCGTGGTAAACGCCCCGCCGGTGGAGCCGCTGACGGCGTTCATGTCATAAAAATCGGCCAGCAGCGTATCGAAACCCAGCATGATATCCAGTTCGTCGCTGAAGGTCCGCGCGTAAAGAACTTTCAAGCCCCATTGGTTATACTGAGTGTCCTGCCCGCTGCGTGAACCGTAAAGCGGCAGGCGGTCGGCGCCGTAACTGTTAATCCAGGACAATTCCTCCAGTTCATAATGATTCAGGCTGGGATTAATCGTCAGGCGAGAATCCTCGTCGATCTCGTAGATATACTCGAAGTTAATATTAAACGTGTCTTCGTGGTAAAGCGGCTCTATAAGCTCCCGGCTCCACGAATAAAACGCGCCGTTGGGACAGCGCGGGGTGGCGCGGGCGTAATGGTCATGGCGCAGGTCCAGCCGCCAGCTATCGTCACGAAACGAAGCGAACCCGCTGAAATTGTCGGGATAGCGCCCCAGATAAACGCGACCTTCGCGCGGCAATTCGCCGGCGGGGGGTTTATCCAGCCAGGCGGGCTGATCTATGGCCGCACCGTGGGCGTCCAGGTAAGTGAAATTGAAAAGAACATCCAACGTATCTTTCTTTTTGCCCCAAGTGACACTGGTCAGGTAGTCTTCCCCGCTGCGCTGCAAGGAAACAGATTGCTTGATTTCCCAGCCGTTGATATCGGCGCCCTGTTTGGTAATGATGTTGATCACGCCGATCAACGCGCCGGTGCCGTAAAGGACGGAACCCGGCCCCTTGATAAACTCGATACGCTCGATAATGTCCAGGCCGATAAACTGGTCGGTGTTCCATCGCCCCAGGTTCAGGTCGTTCATGCGATGCCCGTTGATCAAAATAAGAATCTTATTCGTTGAGCTGGCGAAAATCCCGCGGACGGAAACGATTTCTTCGTTGCTGTCGGACACATCGATCCAGCCGGGAACGTCGATAATAATGTCTTTAAACGAACGATAACCGCGCAGACGTATATCCTCGGCGGTCACCACATTGATGGCGCAAGGCGCATCGGCGGCGCTTTGCTCTTTCAGTGTGGCCGTCACCACCTGGGGCAGTTGCATAAACAGAAGTTCTTCGGTAGCAACCACATCCTCCATGCCGACCTCATCCGCAGGAGCATCTTCCTGGGCCCATGAGGGAACGCACCAAAACATCATCATGAAAATCATCGCCTGATATTTGAAGGTCGTTTTCATTTTATTTTGTTCTCCACAATTCGCCCTGCGGCTTTTGTGATTTTTCCTTTTGTTATCTCCAAACATTCATATAAGACTTATCGGGTTTTGAATTCGCTTCGTTGATAAAGATTGACACCAAAAAAAGATTAGACCGCGGCTGGATTAAGACAGGTATGTCGGCCGATAATAATCATCTGCGGCATACTGATATAGCATGGCGGGAAAAAATTCGGCGTTTGGGATATGCCGTTTCCGCATCAAAAAGTAATGGTTTTTTGCTCAGGCGGTATTATCGGACCAAAGTGAAACGTTACGTTAAGGATTTTTAAAAGCTTTCCCGCCCGGCCTTCTCAGAAATGTTATTGGAAAGCGAAAAAAAGTCCCCTCTGGAAACCTTACCCCTCAACACAAAGCGTCGCGCCGGCATACTGCTCCAAGCCTTCCGAGGCTTTGGCGCCGGACAGCATCGGCGCAGGTTGTGCGGCCGCACGCTCGGCGGCGATTTTTTCCATGACTTCCACCCAAGTCTGGCGTATCTGCCGCAGCACCCTCAGCGCTTCATCCACCAGCGGTACGGTCTTTTTCATGTTGGCCTGCACCAGCCGGTCGTAGCAAAACAAGTACAGCCGCCGCATATTCGCACAAATTTCCGGCGCCAATTCGTCCCGCAGGCCGTGAATCAGCTCCAGCATTATTTTCTCCGCCTTGGTCAGCAGTGTGAAGCTTTCCTCGATTTTTTTGGCTTCAATAGCCGCCCGCGCCTGCTCGCAAAAACGAATCGCCCCATCATACAGCATCAACTGTAACTGCTCGGGCGATGCCGTCAGCACTTTGGTCTGCAAATACTGGTTTGACTGGGGTGGTCGTTTGTCCATAATTTATACGTAACTTCGTGGTTTACTTTCTCTATTACCTTATCGGCGGTTTTCCCTGCCGACTTTACCCTCTTCCGCCGCTATGATGACTACGCCGATGCCGCCATATTCGACAGTTGCGATATGGCGCTTTGCTGTGATTGCATCTGTGCCAGGGCGGTTTCCATCGCATAAAACTGGTTATAGAGCCGTGTTTCCTTCTTGGACAACATGGTTTCCATATGTTCGATGCGGTCGCGGTAAAGTTCCATTTGCGTACTCATCCCTTCCAGCCGGTTTTTCACCGTGCTGTTAAAGGTTGTACTCGCGAGGCTCTCCAGACGGTCTGCGATATAATCACCGACACCTGTCGTTTTCTGGGTGAACATCTCTTCCACGCCTTCGGGGTCGGCGGCGTAGGCTTCCCGAAACTTTTCTTCGTCGAAGGTCAGCTTCGGTGTCGTGGCCACGGCGTAGCTGATCGGGTTCCCTTCGGCATCCGTCCCCGATTCAGCGCCGAGCGACTGGAACTTCAACCCCACCTGAAACAGCCAACTCAGGGAACTTGAAACGCCCGGCACTTTGCGCTGAACCATGGATGACAGGCTGCTGCGCATGGTGCTTATCGCCGAGTCACCGAACAGAATGCTGCGTTCCTGGGTATCGGTGTTATAGTAATCGACGTTGTCGATTTCCTTGATGGCGGCGTTGTAGGCCTCCACAAAGCTTGTTATCTGAGTAATGATGGCGTCCAGGTCCTGATCGACAGTGATGGATACCGCCTCGTCGCCGGCAGAATGCAATTCCAGCGTTGTTCCTTTGATGATATCGGTGAGGGTATTGGTGCTCGAGGAAATGAGCAGAGGACTGGCCTCGCTGTCGCTTTGACCGCCATAGAGCACGATCGCATCGCGGCCCTGCGCCAGAGTTTGCACCGTCATGCCCGTCGCACCGCCGTCGAAATACACGTTGCCCGTTCGGCCGCTTATTTCACTGTTAAAACTTAACCGATAGGCCGGATTATCCGCCGTGCCGGAGTTGACGATGGAAGCCGTGATGCCGATGCCCGCCGCGTTAATGCGGTCCGCCAGGTCCTCCAGGGTATCACCGCCGCCGACCTCCAGTTTGAATTCCTCCGAACCTGCCCGTTCATAACGGCCGGTGGCTTCGTTCAGCTTTGCCTCGCCCAGCAGGCCCAGTTCCTTGGCGCCTGTGCCCGTAATATCAGTCACGGAAAATTCGCGCGACTCGCCCGTCACCGGGTCCACATCGTACAGCATGATGCCGTCGCCGCTGTCGTTGATTTTGGCGCGAATGGAAAAGGACTGAGCAATCGTCGCCTTGCCTGAATTCGGATCATCGGGATTGTAATTGGGATTGGGCGCCTGATAGGTGCTGTTATTAATAATATCCAGAACATCATCGACGGTTTTGACGGCCGAATTATTCAGATCCACGGTAATGGTTTTGCCGTCGGCGTCCGTGATGCGGAACTTGCCGCCGGTGAGTCCCAACCCGTTGCGCAAATCGTCCAGCAAGGTTGCGCCGCTAACGTATTGTAACTGCATGTTACCGGTGGCAATCTCCCCGTTGGCCGCGTCGCCGGCCAAACCCAGTTGCGCCGCCAGCGTTCCGCTCTGGTCGGATACGCTCGCCACGCCGGTCAGCGTCAGGCCGTTGCCGATACTGTTTAACGCGATACGAGCTGCTGAGCCGCTTGTGGCCGCGGCGTCATTAATGCCGTTGACCACATCCTGCAGGCTGAAAGCGTTGGTTAAATCCACATTGAAGCTGGTCGTCCCATCATTAATGGTAATAACGCCGCCGGTCAGAATGCGATCCGTTTCGTTGCCGCTGCCGCCGTTAAGGCTCCGCAGCATGACTGAGTTTAATCCCGCAATCAGCCGCCGCCCTTCCATCGTTCCGGTAAATCCGGTTAAATCGGTGGCGATGCCCAGATCCTCGGCGGTGTCGGTATTTTCCACCACCAGCTCGCCGGCCCCCTGGTACGTCAGCTTGAGGGCGTTCGTCGCCGCGTCGATTTCCGCAATGACAATCCGTTTGCTGTCGCCGGGAATGGTATTGTCCCAATTGCTCCAGTGATTGTTAATGGCGTTGACCATGTCACCCAGGCTGTCCATGGTCCAGATGGTTTCGCCGTAAATCGACGATCCCGCGACGTCATCGACGATGCCCAGATCCTCCGCCGCCAGCCCGCCGTCAAGGTCTTCAATGATAAAGTGACTCGACCGCACGCCGTTTTCAGCCGCCGACCCTTTGCTCCCATCCGTTACTGTGATGCGATTGGCGCTATTGAACGAAAAGGTAATGTTCATGTCCGCCCCCTGGCTGGTCTCATTGTAAGCGGCAACCTTGTCGGCAATTTCCTTTTTCACATGCCCCAGCGTCATCTGCTCCCGCGAGGTTCCCTGTGCCTCCAGCCGCGTCGCCAGGTCTTCCAGGTCAATCTGTATATAATGACCGTTTTGATCGGTGATTTTAAATTTGCCCAGCCGAATGCCGTTGCCGCCGTTAAGGCTGGCCAGAGTTGTGCTCGAACCAGCGGTATTTTCGCCCACCAATTCGTACATCGTGCTGCGAAAATCCACACTAAACAACGGTGTCGTTTCACCCGCCCGTGTAAACGTCAGGTCCGCACCCGTACCGATGCCGCGTACGCCGTTGCCGTCGTTAAGGTAACTGATTCGGGTGTCGGCCGTGATATAGTTAATATTCCGGCCAATGATGCTCGTGTCCGCAACCGTTGCGGCGATGCCCAGGTCTGTCGCCGTCCGTCCCACCCCGACATCCGCAACGACCAACTCACCGCTTCCACCGGAAGTATCGGTTATTTCAATGTGATCGCCTGCGACCCGTGCACTGACCTGAACTCCCGCGGTATCATTAATCGCCTCAATGACTTCGTCCAGCGTCAGGGCCATACTTAGGTCAATCACGGCATTACCCCCATTGCGGTCCGTAATGCTGATTTTACCCCGCTGAAATCCCGTTTGGCCGTTAATAAATGATAAATCTGTTCCCTTGGCCACCTGCCCCTGGCCCATTTCCATGGAAATGACGCCCGCCCCGACGCGGCTATCCAGGCTGGAATAACTACGGCTGACAAAATGATGACTCGCCGCCAGTTGTTTTACCCGAAACGTGTAAGTCCCCGGCAAAGCATATTTGTTGCCCGTTGCGGTAAGAATATCTTCGTTGCTGCTGACAACCGCTTTCTGCTGGAAAATGGACTGCTTGTTAAAATTGGCCGCAGCGACCTGAATGGCCATAATCCGCGCCTGCACGGTCATCAGGGCCGTTTGCTTTTCGGTAAGCTCGTCGATGCGGTTACTCAGCAGTGTGACGGGTTTGCGTTCGATTTCCATCAACTGCGTAACCAGCGATTGAATATCCAGGCCCGAAATTAAGCCGGTGCCGCTACTTATCGTTCCCATAACATACTCCGATGTTTTCTGCAACGAAGGCCGTTATTATTCTGGGCAGCCCAAAATATGAGTTCATCCCTTGAACTCTTTGCCCTCGTCGCATTTGCCCGGAACATTCCTTGCCCAGGCACTTGAGGCGCACTCCACGCCCGTTATGTCCTATCAATAGCTATCGGTTTTTTAGTTAGGCAACTTTAAAAACAGTGTTATATAAGGAAAGAGTAAAAAATCTTTAACTTCTTTTATTATATTAAGTTACAATCCCATTACCCTTTAATGACGGATGCAGGACTTATAACGATTATAACGATAATGATAAAAGCTGCTTTTTCCCCGCAAAATGATTAAAATGGCCAAAAAATTCAGATAAAACCATCACAGGAAAACCTTGTTATGAACAATTCTGAGCAAGCCGTGAAATTATTTAAGAGTGGTTTTAGCTGTTCGCAATCTGTATTGGCGGCTTTTGGGCCGGAATTGGGACTGCCGCTTCTCGAATGTTTGCGGGTCAGCAGCGGCTTCGGCGGCGGAATGCACCAGAACGGAACCTGCGGAGCAATCACCGGGGCGCTTATGGTGCTAGGGCTGCGGCATGGGCCAAAAGAGACCACCGACACCGCCCGGCAAAAAGTCTATGACCATTCCGCCGAATTGTTCAGGCGATTTCAAGCCCGCTGCGGCTCGACCCTGTGCACCGACCTGATGGGCTGCGATCTGAGTACCGCGGAAGGATTACAATTCGCCCGCGACAACAATCTGTTCAAAGCGATTTGCCCCAAAATGGTCCGCGTCGCAGCGGAGATACTGGAAGAACTAAAAGATTGAAGAATATCGCTCCCGCCTGAAACATAGATGAACATACTAAGTAAACCATTTGGATTTGAGGGGTCGTTGCCGGAGTGGGTGCAGGTTACTTTGGCAGATGGATATAAATCGCAAGCGCGGTGGCTTGAAGGAAGGGCGGAACATTTTCCGGTTTTGTACCTGCATGGGATACAGTCGCATGGCGGTTGGTTTCTGAAAAGTTGCGCCTATCTGCACGGGCATGGTTTTAGTGTGTTGCTGGCGGAGCGGCGCGGCAGCGGGGTGAATCAGGCCGACCGCGGGCACGCTGATTCACCCCGGCAGTTAATCGGTGATGTGGATGCAGGCGTGGAATGGCTGCGGCGTCAAACGGGGCGGGAGCGAGTGCATCTGACAGGGGTAAGCTGGTCGGGCAAGCTGGTGCTGGCGTATGCGGCCCAATATCCCGAAAAGGTGCAAAGTATTATGCTGGTGGCGCCGGGACTGCGGGCGCGGGTGGATATCAGCCTGCCGGAAAAAATCAAAATCGGCGCCAGCGGGTTGCTTCATCCTAAAAAAACATACGCCATTCCCCTCGACGACCCGCACCTTTTTACGGAAAATCCGGAGATGATCCGGTTTATCGAAGATGACCCGCTGAAGCTGACGGCCGCCACGGCAAGTTTTTTCATCACCGGGCGGAAAATTGACGCCGCCGTACCGAAAATGGTCGATACTTTGGCTTTTATACAGAAGCGACGGCCGCTGCCGGTGCAGCTTTTTCTGGCCGAACATGACCGCATTATCGACAACACCGCAACGATGGAACTATTGCGGCCGATATTGACCGGGCACAAAATCTATCCCGGCGCACACCATACCTTGGACTTTGAGCCTGACCCCGGCGAATTTTTTGCCGATTTAACGGCGGCAGTGCAGGCTGCGAAATAAATTATAGCATCCGGGCGGCTTAATTCCACCAAACAACACCGGTTTAATCCAGGGCTAACGCATGAAAAATATTTCCGATAAAGTCTGTATCATATTTTGTTTA
>CAZOCV010000005.1:18592-33763 GCA_964578395.1 uncultured Pirellulales bacterium | reverse complement strand
TTTTTCGCCATTAATTGCTGCATATGCACCGAAACACATTGTGCCAGAGCGCCTAACTGGTAGCCGCCTTCCAGCAGCGATAATAACCGGCCGGAACAAAATTCATCCGTAAAAGCAACGATGCGCCGGGTGATTTCTTCATACGCATTTTCCGATAAATTCCATTGGGACAACGGGTCTTTGCGGTGGCCATCGAAACCCGCACATACTATCATAAATTCCGGCCTAAAGTCGCAGGCCACCGGCAGAAAATTCGTCTGGTACGCATCCAGAAACTCATCATCCTCAGTATCCGGAGGCAAGGGCAGGTTCAGGGTATAACCTCGTCCCGGCCCTTCACCAAATTCATCGGGCCAACCTGTGCCTGGGTATAGTGTAGCAGGATGTTGGTGAATACTGCAATAAAAGACTGTATCGTCCCGCTCAAATATGTGCTGCACGCCGTTGCCGTGGTGAACGTCGAAATCGAAGATAAGAATGCGCCTAAGTCCATGATTTTGCTGAAGATAACGTGCTGCAATCGCCGCATTATTATAAAGACAAAACCCCATGGAGCGATCATGTTCGGCATGGTGGCCGGGTGGACGGACCGCACAAAAAGCATTTTTTACCTCCCCGGCGATAATCATATCGGACGCTGCAAGGACAAGAGACACCGCCTCACGAGCAACCTGTTCGGAATCGTGACAAATGGCCGAATCGGCACAGTCAATAAATGGTAAGTCGTTTATACAGGCGTCTTTAAGGCGTTCGATGTATTCCGCGGCATGTACTCGGCTTATCCATTCATCCGGATTCACCCGTTTCGTGACGGGGATTAACTGATCATAAAGCCCCTCGCGTTTAAGAAATTCGACAATAGCGGTCAGCCGCGCAGGCCGTTCGGGATGTTGGCCGGTGCGGTGCTGTAAAAACAGATCATCATAACCAAAGGCCGTGGGCACGTTCATTATACCAATATTACATGAAATGGTTAATTTTACCCCATTCAATTTACACCGTCAAATAGCCAAATGCTGATTTCATCAAATAATATTTGGAGGATATCGACAGCAATTATGGATTATTGGGAACGGAAAATAGTGCGGTCGAGGACACCGTAGGGATTGAAACAGTTTTTTGTAGTGAAACGGATGGCGGCATAAACCGTGATAGTCGTACCCGTAAAAATGCCGATCATAATTATAATTTGATACTTGATGGCGATCATGGGATTAGCGCCGGCGAGAACGGTGCCGGTCATCATTCCGGGAAGAGCGACCAAACCGATGACGGCCATGGAAGCAACCGTGGGCATGAGAGCAGATTGTAGAGCCTCGCGCAGATACGGAGCGATAGCTTCCTGCAGCCGGGCGCCCTGGGCAAGAGTCTGATGGTAGGCTTTTTCACGGATGCGGATGGATTCGTAAAAGCCATGCAAGCCGATAATGTCGGCGCGAAGGCAGTTACCCAGAACCATGCCGCCAATGGGAATGGCATACTGGGCGTCGAGGAGGTCAGGACGGCGAAGAATGATGCTGACAAAAACAAAAACAGGAATAGCCGTACCAATTAACAGAGCGATGAAAACCGGAATGGCGAAGCGAGAGGCACGAAGACGGCAACCGCGAATAATCGCCCCATCGGCCACCGCTATCATGACCAGAAGCCAGAGAAGATTAAGCCAGATATTATTAAGGTTGAAAAGATATTGCAGATAAAACCCGACGAAAAGCAACTGCACCGTCATATGGACAATGGCCAGGGCAGTGTCTTTGAGGATAGGAACACGCTGATGAAGGAGGATGGCGAAAGGGATAATCAGCAGGACATAACCGGCCAACATGCCGGGAAAGCTGATGTCGATAATATCATGCATGGGCATTATCCTCGGAGGCGGCCGGGCAGGTCAGATTAATGGAACGGTCAGAGAACGCAAGCCATTCGTCATCATGAGCGACGGCCAAAACGGTGAGGCCGGGAACTTGCTGAAAATAGCTGATGACCGCACGTTTGCTGTCAGCGTCAAGGGCGGAAGAAGCCTCATCAAGAAGAATGATGGGGCGCTCCAGCAGAATGGCGGAAATAAGGGCGATACGCTGCTTCTCGCCGCCGGAAAGGTCTGTGATGTTTTTATCGAGCAGATGGCGAGGTAGCAGAAGCCGATCGAAAAGTTCGGGGATGCGTTCAAGGTTCGACGTTAACTCGCTATTGGCTTTGAAAGTGAATGGCCTCTCGATAACATCGCGGGCCAGACCGGCGCCAAGGTCCGGCTCCTGCGCCACGTAGGCAAGCTGACGGCGGAGATTCCAGACATGGTCCGGTGTAAGCTGTTGGCCGTTGATATGAATATCGCCCTGGTCAGGCCGAACCAGACCCAGTACGCAGCGGAGTATGGTCGTTTTGCCGACACCTGATGGACCCGTTAGTGTGAGTTTTTCGCCTTGGGCAAGTTTTAGAGAAAAATCTCGCAGCACCCAACGGCCATCGTAACGAACGCTGAGATGACTGATGTCGAGAGCAGGTACGTTATTGACGGCAGTAAACATATCTCAATACCCCGGAGTATCACACTATTTTTCGCTTAAAGTGATAGAGCCGTCGAAGTCGTCGGGTTTGCCGCTCGTGAGCAGATTGCGGCAGGTTCGCTGGTAGAGCAGGATGGATTTGTCGGCGGGATGTTCGGCGGCAAGGGCGTCAAAGTATTCCATGGCGTGGGAGAAATCACCTGCCTGATAGGCGCGAACAGCGGTTTCAAAACGCTCTACAAAATTCCGCTGGTCGGGCGTTATGCCGTCGGCGGGACCAAGAAGTTCGTATATGCCGACCGATTGCTGTTTGCCGACAACGCGAACGCCGCCGAGACAGCGGACAGCAAATTTATCATTTATGGCGTCGCGGGTGGTTTGGGAAATCATGATGTAAGTACCGAAAGCCTTGTTGGCGCTTTCGAGGCGGGAGGCAAGGTTGACATTATCGCCGATGGCGGTGTAGTCGAAACGGCGCTGGGAGCCGCAGTCGCCGACGACGACCGGCCCGGTGCTCAGGCCGATGCGCATAATCAGGTGGGGGAAATCATCATCGTGACGGCGTTGTTCGGCGCAAAGCCGCGATAACTCAGTCTGGGCGTCCAGCGCGGCCAGACAGGCCTGTTCGGCATGATTCGTCAGCGGAGCCGGTGCGCCGAAAAAGGCGAAAATACCATCGCCCTGAAACTTGTTGACGGTTCCCAGATGGCGGTCGAGAACTTCGGTCATGCAGTCAAGATAAAGATTGAGGATGGAAACGGTTTTTTCCGGGCCGAGATGTTCGCTGATGGATGTGAAGCCCTGTAAATCGGAAAAATAACAGGTGAGTACGCGGGTTTCGCCGGCAAACGTCAGTGTGTTGGCGGCCTGAACGATTCTATCCACCAGGGCCGGCGCTGCATACTGCTTGAACCGGGCGGTGATGCGGCGTTTAGTGCGTCCTTCAAAAATCTGACGATAAAAGGTTACCGCCGTAAACGAGGCGAGAATGGCCGCCAGCGGCGTGATAAATTCGAACCAGTAATGGAACCGGCCGAATAGCATGCGAAAATTAATCAATACCGCCAGCGCCACCACGGCCACCAATGACACGCCGCTAATGGAAGGTTTGCCCAGTGAGGCGATGACCGTGAGTAATATGCCCAGAAATAATGTTACCAGCATTTCCGTATGAGCCGAAGGCTGGAATATGTTGGCGTATTGCAGGACGGTATTGAGAATGTTGGCGTGGACAACCACGCCCGGCGTGCGGGAATCCGCAGTGCGATCAAGAGGAGTAATGACAAAATCCGCCGCACCGGTTGCATTGGAACCGATAAACACGATCTTGCCCTTGAGATTATCATGTAATTCCTGTTTCAGAGCGGCATTTTTCGCTTGTAATTGTTGGTTGGCCTGACGTAATGAATCAACATCGGGCAAAGCCGCAAGATGATTTTCAAGTTCCCTCACGTGTTGCCGATCGGCATCGCTTAAACCACTACGATCCTGAGGTACGCCGTTAAGTTGCCATGAAATATTTTCAATCGTTTTCAGACGTTCATTATTTTCCTGGGAGGCTTCTTCATTCTTGAAAATCTGGCCGATAAACGATGCGGAAATAGCATCATGCCTTACCCAGTTGATGAGCATCATGCCCTCATCGTCGAGGGGAATCGTAACCGCGCGGCCATCCACCTTCATTTTCATGCAATGAGGCGACGATAAATCAATATCCTTATAGGTTACGCCAAGATGTTTGCAAGCCGATAAAAACGCCAATTGCTGATACAACCGATCGCCATAACGAGCCAAAAGAGGAATGCGGCGAACTTCGCCGTCTTCATCCAAGCGAACGATAACAAAACCGCAATCTTCAGCGGCGTTAATTATCTCCGGCAGCGGCGCGACCAGATCGGTCATTTCGATGATGGGCACCTTTGACGATTCTACCGGCAACGGCCAGCTATATTGACTCAACGCTTCAAATGACCGCTGGTGCATATAGGCTTTGAGAGCCTGTTGATAGCAATCATCGCGTGTTTTAATGTCCGCCTCAGGATATACCGACAGGTAAAAATCCGCAAAATCATCCGTTCGGCCGGGATGGGCCTTGACCCAGTCACGCATTTGGGTGAGCAATTGCTCGTATTGAGGATCATCGGGCGGCTTTTGTTTATTTGTCTTTGGCTCGCCGTGAAACGCCAGGTTCACCCCGCCGGCTCCGGCAATATCGCTAATCAATTCGTTATCATTATTGATGGTAATAAATGATTTTTCCCCGAGAAGATAGGTCAAGGGCGGTTCATAAGGATTATGATCCGTCACGCCCGGCTGCACCAATTCCAGCGGCTGAGGTTCGGGAAAAATGATATCAACATTCACCTGCTTGGCGCCCGCCTCACGGCACAAGCGAATCATTTCGCCGATATGCCGGCGCGGCCAGGGCCAGCGGCCGATGTCCGCCAGGCTTTTGTCGTCAATAAAAACGTGAATAATATCGGCATCGGTCCGGGCGAAATTAAAGCGACGTATGCGAACATCGAACGATTTCAATTCCAGATAGTTGAACCATCCCAGATATCCCGCCAGCATCACCGCCAGTGTCGCCGCCAGTCCCACCAGCAGGCCGGTTCGCACATTCCCCCGGGCGCGATGATGCAGCCTTTGCCCGCAAGCACAACGATAACCGCCACCGGCATGAAACTTTGTCATAACCTAGCCGTAAAAACCCAGGGCATGCGCGTTTATAATAATCTCAGTCGGGACATGAGGCCGCAGGCGCCGCGTGCTCAGTTTGCCGGCGCGTCGCCGATGGGAATATCATCTCCGGGATATATGTAGTATGATGACGGCTGTTGTTCCGTCACGGAGCGAGGATTGTTGAAGCTCTTGCCGCCTTCTTCAAAGGTTGGGGTGTTGCCGTAATGGGCCAGACTTTCGTTGAGGCCTTCGCTGTCGTAACCGAGACGGACGTCGCCGGTCAGCCAGACATGATGACGAAAAACCGCCTTCTGCAGATATCGGCTCAAGGAACAGTCCGTATCCATTTCTTCATCGAGTGTATATTCGCCGCGCGAGGTGCGGGCCAGAGCGGGGCCGTCCTCCTCCACCTTCAATCGACAGCGACGCGTGCCGCGATCGTACTCCACATACACAACCGTGCCGCGAATGCTCAGAGTGCTGATGGCGGTGCTGATGCGCGTGTCGCTTTTAATCCGGCCTTTTTCCACGCCCGCGCGGACGGCGCCATATTGCAGATTCGCCTGCACTTTTTGCGCGGTCGCAGCGCCGAGATATTCGGCAATTTTGACGGAGGAAAGCGGCTCGACCAGCAGCACCGTCATTCCCTGAAAACTGATTTCGCAGCGGGAGCCGAAGCCTGTACGCACCGCCGCCTTACGTGAAAGCATAACGCCTTTTTCGGCCTGCTGCCAGGTAGCGCCCTCATCGAGGCTATACTGCACGCTTTTACCCGTTACGGAAGTAATCTGCGCCTGCTGCGGCGTCAGCGGCGTGTTGGGGTCGAGAGGTTGAGGCGTTTCCAGCGTCACGGCGGCTTTGTCGGGCTTGGGAGCAATCGTATCGGTTTGCGCCCCCAGGAGCGTCGCCAAAACCATGACCGCGGCAAAAACAATCGCACGCCCCGCGAAGAAATTAGATTTTTTAAGCATGTTATTGTTCCTCATTATGGCGGGTCACACGACCGAAAACGCCCAGGGCTTCCGGCCCGGTCACCGGTTCATTCTCGGAGCCGCGCTCCAGGAAACCCAGATGCACCGCTTCGATATAAGCATAGCGGCGCGAAGGCAGCAGGTGCATCATCACGCCCCCCCGCGTTTCCGTGGCGGCACAAACCATATAGGCCAGCGTTCCTTTGGTGACGCTATCCTCGGCCCGCAGATTCCAGCCCGGCTGAATCCATCCGCGGTTTTCTAAAACGGCCAGACGCTCGTCAAATGATTGATAACGGTCCTCGCCCTCCATCATCAGCAAAACCATCGAAGCAGCATCCTGATTCGTACACCACGGTCTGGACGCCAGTTCATAGCCCAGCGTGGCGCTGTCAACACTCATCCCGGCTCCCGGCGCCGGCAGCGGAGGAAGAGGGCGGCTTTGACAAGAACATAATTCCGCCATGAACATTACCGCAAGCAGCAGGGTTATCTTTTTTGTCATGCCAACACCTCATCAGAAATTCAGGGTAACGGCGGTGAAAAACACCTGCCGCTGGTGACCGTCCGTAAAAGCGTCACCAGGTTCAAACATGCCGTAATATATGGACCAGGCCAAATCGCTGGTCAGCCGCCAGTTGATGAACAAATCCAGTTCGCTGCCGACCCAACTGCTGTGGTCGGTGCTCAGGCCGTCGGACATCGCGCCGGTTGAATCCTGTTTGTGAAAAAGGAACAGATCCGTCCCGACCTGCATCGCCTCGAAGGTTTTACTGTTGGTCAACGGATACGTGCTGGCTCCCAGGCGGACCATGCCCAGATTACTCATCAATGGCGCCAGGCTGATGCCCGTATTGCGATAGCCCCAGGCCGAAAAACTTTTATCGTCGGTCCCCGCCCGATTGCCGCCGACGGTATTGACGGGACTGCCCGCGCGGTCGCCGTCACCGGAAGTCAGCAGGTATTCCGCAATCAACTGGGTTCTGTTATCGCCGGGCGAAAGGTAACGCAGTTCGGTATCAAACGCCCAGGCTTTAATTTCCTCCCGCCGGCCGACCAGGGGAGTATTCAAAGGACCCTGAGCATAGCTGTCGCCGCCTTCAAAAACCACTTCGGTGGTATATTGCACATCTTTGTGAAAAAACCTGCCGCGAGAACCAAAACCGGTATAGTAGGAATCATAACCAAAACTTTGGGCGGAAGTAATGTCGGCAGGATCAACTAACCGAATGGCTCCGGCGTCATGGTCGTTCTGAGCAAAGAAATACGCAAAGGGACGATGATCCTTCCAGCCGTTATATTGCAGTTCACCGCCCCAGTAAGTGCGGCATTCCTTGCTGTCGCCGGGGAAAGAACGATCGATATTATACGAACTGGAAATCGACTGAGCCAGCAGGCCCGTCAACTGCCAATCCTTATAGTACCCGCGCAGCAACACCGCATCCAGCGGATACGACAGGGCCAGACCTGTCCCCATTTCCACATACTGCCGCCCTATCTGCGCCGAAAAATCAAAGTCCCCCGGACTTACATTGGGTACTTTGGAATAACGAAAATGATACCATCCCCGCTCCAGTTGCGCCTCATCCCAGTAGTGATCATCGCCGCGATAACTGGTATGGGTGTTCCAGTCATAATAGTCATTGAGGCCGCGAACATAAAAATTATGGGCATCATCCAGGGTCAGAAACCCCCACAGGCGAAGCTGATACCGCCGCAACATATGCCGGCCGTCTGAAGGGCTATCCGGATCGTAATCCTTCAGTCCGTCGCCATCACGGTCCACGTTGTCATCGCTGTCCCAGTAGCTGAACCGAAACCAGCCGCCCCAGTCGAATAATGAGCGCTTTTCCATCGGCAACTGATCCAGCTCCAACCGCCAGGGTTCATCTATGGACCGGGTGCGCTGCCCATCAACCTGAGCGGAAACTCCTCCAACGCTGATAATCAGTAAACAATAAAGGATACCTCCCGCCATCGACCATGAACCGCGCACATATTTCCCATGCCGGGAAACTTCTATAATGTCTTGTGGCATAACCGCTTACCTCGTTTGCAGAGTCGCTCTAGCCTAATGGAACCAATCAAAATCAGGATAACGCGGACCACCCCCGTATATCCTGTGACATTGGCTCGGATACGATTGAAATACTCGATAACAATTATGGAACACTTTGTCAAGCATTAAGTTATGATGTTTTTGCAGCATTGAAAAAGTTCTCACTATCCATATAATCTATCGGCTATGACCATTAAAAATATTCTATTTGATCTTGGCGAAACCCTGCTGATTTATGGAAAAATCAATGTAGATGCCTTTTTTTATCAGGGAGCACAGGCGACATACGAATTTATCCGTAGATATGCGCCCCCCGCCGTCAAACTGCCTTCATTTAGCTGGTATTATCACCGGCATGTCCTATCCATAAAATGGCATTGTCTTTGGGCGTATTTAAGCCGGCGCGAGTTCAATTGTCTGGGGTTGATTGCCAAGCGTATGGGACGCATGGGCCTACGTGCATCGCCGGAGCAACTGGAAGAATTGGCCTGGCGCTGGTATGAACCTATCAGTCAATGTACTCACCTTGAGGAAGGGTTGAAAGACACCCTGTTGCACCTGCAGCAACAGGGTCGGCGTTTGGCCATTGTATCGAACGTATTTTTGCCCGGTTATGTTTTGGATCGCCAACTGGAAAAAGTTGACCTGTTATCGGTCTTTCCCATACGGATTTATTCTTCGGATACCGTATTCCGTAAGCCGCACCCGCGCATATACCGCATAGCACTAGACAGTTTAGGGGCTGTGCCGGCCGAAACGGTTATGGTCGGCGATAAACTTGCGGAAGATATCCTCGGCCCCGGCCGACTGGGCATCCGGGGGATTTTTAAGCGATCGACGACCAATGTTCATAAACGTGTTCCGGCCGATGTGCCCGTCATCGACTCCATTTCCCAACTGCCCGCCTTACTGGATCGTCTTGACAGTAATCCTGTCTGACGGTTCCGATAACTTTTCAGATCATCGTGTTACGCTCACATCCGTGTAACCGCAGCAAAAAATTCAGGCGTCCGAAAAACACCTTGAAACTCACTTGTCTTTAAGCAGAGGGATTCGCCAGAGAGGTCCGGTTGTAACGAGTTTGCGGTTTAGTAACATCAGGTAATTTTCAAAAAGCCTGACGATAAGAAAGCGGTCAAATTTCCCTCGAAAAAACCACCTCGTCGTTTGCTCCCTCTATTCTCGTAACGTATAGTTGGGCAGAATGAAACGGCATGGTGTAAGACTTTAACGATTATGAGGAGAAAAGGATTCAGGGATGGCTCAGATAAATAGAGCCACGGATTCGAGGCAGTAACATGCTTAATTTTTTACGGAGTAAAATCTATCCCATCGGCATTGACCTGGGACGGTCAAGCATCAAGCTGATGCAATTGACGACATCAGACAACGAACTGGTGCTGACGGCGGCGGCGCGGGAAGATGTCCCGGACGATATGCGGGAAGAACCCGGCGCTTTACAGGAATGGACGGTCGAGGCGATACGCCGCATGCTGGCGGAAAAGCCCTTCAAAGGCAAAAAAGCCGTGATGTGTCTGCCGGCGCGGGATATCCTGATTCGCCATTTGCGCATGCCGCGTATGGACGAACAGCAACTGCAGCAGGCCCTGACCTTCGAAGTTCAGGACAAGCTGCCGTTTGACGTGCGCCGGGCATTACTGCGTCATATTGTGGCGGGACAGATTTACGAGGAGTCTGAAGCCCGCCAGGAAGTCATCATCATGGCGGCCGCCCGTCAGGTGGTGGAACATTATTTGAAACTTATCGAACGCACCCGCATGGAAGTTGAAAGCGTCAACATCGAGCCTTACGCTTTGATGAGCGGCTTTACGCATATGCTGCAGCAAAATTCCGAAAACGACGGCGCAGTGATGTTTGTGGATTTGGGGGAAAGCTGCGTCAAAGTAGTCATTTGTCGCGGCCTGAACATTACGTTTTGCCGTAAAATTACGCCCGGCATCGAAGGATTAACCGCCAGACTCAGTTCACGTTTGTCCGTTGATACCGGACGGGCGCGTTTCCTGCTGGCCGCTTCGGGCAGCGGGGATCAGGATAACGGCTCTTCGGCGCATGCCGCCACCGCCACGGCGACGGCATCCCCGCACAATGGCGATGTTTATGCCGCCATCACTCCGTGTATCCAGGAGTTGTGTCAGGAATTGCGCAGTTGCGTGCGATATCATGATTTATGTTTTAATCAAGCGCCGGTCCGAAAAGTCGTATTTGTCGGCGGCATGACCAAAAACACGCCCCTTTGCCAGAAAATCGCCCAGGGCGTCCATCTGCCGGCGCAAGTCGGCGATCCTTTGGCCCGCATTGCCGAAAAAACACGCACCGGTTCCCACAGCGACCTGGATGTCCAGGGACGCAATTCAGAATGGGCCGTCGCCTTTGGATTGAGCCTGGCGACCGTCAATCCGATAATTGCCTGAGGATGAGCACGTATGAAAAAACAAACGAAAAATCAAGTTAATTTTTTGCCGGAAGATTATCAGCAGCGCCGCTCCCAGCAGCGTACGAATATCGTATGCATGATTCTTTTTGTGCTGGTCAGCGGCGGCGTGGGTGTGTCAGTGTGGCAAACCCAGAACCATCGCCGCGTTGTCGATGCCGAATATGCGGCCGTCGGACGGGAACTGCAGAAAATGCAGGAAACGCTCAAGCAGGTGGAAGTCCTGGAGCAGCGTAAAAAACAGATGGAAAGTAAAGCGGCCATTTGCGCCCAACTGGTGGAGCCGGTGCCGCGTTCGCTGCTGCTGGCGATGATTACGAACTATCTGCCCGACGGCGTGTCGCTGGTGAAATATGACCTGAAATCCACGCCGGTGGTGGATAAAACCACCGCAGCGGCGGATAAGGCCAATAAAAAAGCCCTGCTCAAGAAAAACGCCAAAAAAGATGAGGCCCCGGCGGAAGCCCCGTGCCCGAAAATAAAAACCATCATCAAAGTCACCGGACTGGCGCAAAACGACCTTCAGGTGGCCGATTTTATCACGAACATGAATCGCTCGAATCTACTCGGCCAGGTGAACCTGGGCGTTTCCAAGGAAATCAAGGTGGACGAATCCATTCTGCGCCAGTTTGAACTGGACATCGTACTGCCGGCCGAGGCGCGGGCGTCCGCTCAGGATGTGCAGTTGGCGCGTGAGTGGTACGCCAAACGCCAGATGGCTAACCAGCCCGCTACGCAAAAAGCACCGGGCCTGCTGAAAACCATCGCGGGCAAAGTGCTGGATAAACAATAAAATCCACCCCAACCTTACGTCCCGAAAACTATTAATGAACGGGACAAGGAGACTTAGAAATGAAATTAGGACTGCGCGAAGTAATTTTCATGTTATTGCTGGGCGCCTTGCCCATCAGCGCGAAATTCTGGATTTTCGATCCGGCCAATCAGCATATTAAAGCACAACAGCAGGCCGTGAAGGATAACCGCCAGAAGCTCAACGATTGTCAGGAAGCCCTGACCCTGATCGAAGACCTCAACGCCGAACTTAAACGCCATGAAGAAGCGGTGACGTTCTTCGAAAGCAAGCTCCCCGGCGAGCATGAAGTGCATAAGGTGCTCGAGCAGGTCACCCGCATCGCCCGAGACCACAAGCTGGAAACCAAACTGTTCAAGACGCTGGCCTCCAAGCCTTTCGCCCGTTATTCCGAACAGCCTATTCAGATGGAAATCTTCGGCGACTTCGACGCCTATTATGAATTTCTGCTGGATGTGGAGCGCATGCCCCGCATCACCAAAATCATGGAAATGAACCTGGAAGACAAGGAAAAAAGCAACAATGGCTTGATGAACGCCAGTTTCACCCTGAGTATTTTCTTTGATAACGGTCCTGTCGCCAAGAGTTAAGCCATCCTGAATCATTACCGATAAATGGAGAGTACCTATGAGTTCTGATAATCGCAACAATAATGCCTGGCAGTACGCTGACGACCCTGCCGCTGCGGCCGACGAAACGAACGAAACCGTTCAGGAACCCGCCGGCAGCGCGGACCCTTTTCTGCTGGATTCCTCCAATCTACCGAATATCGATGACGAACCGGAAAACAGCAGTAAAACCCTCAATCGCACCACGCTGATTCTTTTCGGCGTCTGCATTGTGGCGGTCATCGCCATTTTTCTGGTCAGCCGGGGGCAAAAACCCCAGCCCGCCAGCGAAGAGGAAAAGGCCAAAACCGCCGCTCTGGACAAGGCTTTGGCCAAACTGACCAATCAGACCAAATCATCGAAATCCCAGGCTATCGACGCCGGAAATATGGTGGAGGTCTTCTACAATTATCCCACCAGCACCCAGGTCGCCGCCAATGAACTCCAGCGCAATCCTTTCCTGCGCAATGAGGATGCGCCCGATGACGTCGTGGTGGTCGTGGCAAAAGACGCCGGCCCGAATCTCGACGCCCTGCAAAAAAAACTGGGAGAGCTCAAGCTGCAATCCCTGGGCGGTTCCATCTGCCTGATTAATAATAATGTTCTTACCGAGGGCGACATCGTCAACGATTTCACAATTAAAAAAATAGAAAACAACCAGGTCGTCCTGACCGCGGATAATCATGATTTCGTGCTGAAATTATAAAAGGCAAGCCGTCCTTAAATCCTTCCGGCGCCAATAACGACTGCGGACGTCGCTGTTGGGTTTCCAGGGACAGGAAGAGATATTATGCTCAACCATAAACAACTTGACAACTGGCTGGCGAATGATAACGACGCGGCGCCCGGCGCGGCGCCTGCATCCCAGGCGGTCGAACTGTGCGAACTGTGGCAGCCGGATGAAAACTCCGCGCCGGCGGCAGCGCTTTCCCCCGAACAGATTCTCGAACAAACCGGCCGAATTACCACCGAAAGCCTGGAAGAAGCCCGCGCCATTCATCGCAAAACGCCGCAAAAACGGCTGGGGCGCATTCTGGTCGAAATGGGCGCCATCACCGAAGCGGAACTGCTGGCGTGTCTGGCGCAGCAATATGAGCTGCCTTTCATTCATCTGGAACCTCAGATGGTGGACCCACGCGTGTTTACGCTGCTGGACGAAGCGTATATTGATGCCCATCATGTTGTGCCCATGAAAATCGAAGAAGGACGGCTGGTAGTCGCCACCTCTGATCCCACCAACGTTTTTCTGCTCGATGAAGTGCAGCGCAAAACCCGCATGGCCCTGTCGATCCGCGTCTGCCCGCCGGACGACATCAAAACCGTCTTAAGCAAATTATCCCAGAACCAGTCCAATTATGAAGTGGACGACATTATTCAAAATGTCGGTGAAGACGATATCGAAATCGTCAACAACACGGAAGAAGACATCTCCAACCTGGAGAAATCCGCGGCGGAATCGCCGATCATCAAATTTGTGAATTATATTATCCATAACGCCGTCAAAGACGGAGCCTCGGATATTCATATTGAACCGGGCGACAAGAAACTGAAAATTCGCTACCGCATTGACGGTATTTTATTTGAATCCGTCTCGCCGCCGCACCATATGCATGCGGCCGTGGTCTCGCGCATCAAAATCATGGCGAACCTCGACATCGCCGAGCGCCGCCTGCCGCAGGATGGGCGTATTCGCGTGGTCATGGATCGCCGCAAGGTGGATATGCGTGTCTCGACGCTGCCGACATCCTATGGCGAAAAGGTGGTTATTCGTATCCTGGATACCGGCCAAAACAAGCAGAAACTGGATGAACTGGGCCTGGAGCCGGACACCCTGGCCATTCTCGACCACCAGATTCACCGCCCGCACGGCATCATTCTGGTCACCGGCCCGACCGGTTCCGGTAAAAGCACCACGCTGTACGCCGCCCTGCGGACGATGGACCTGCAGCGGCTGAACATCTCCACGGTCGAAGACCCGGTGGAATACCAGCTCGACGGCATCAATCAGGTGCAGGTGCATGACCGCATCGGCATGAGCTTCGCCGCCGCCCTGCGGTCCCTGCTGCGGCAGGACCCCGACGTCATCATGGTCGGCGAAATCCGCGATCAGGAAACCGCACGTATCGCCATCCAGGCGTCCCTTACCGGCCACCTGGTATTAAGCACACTGCACACCAACGACGCCCCCAGCAGCATTACGCGTTTAATCAACATCGGCATTGAATCGTATCTGATCGCCGCCTCGACCAACCTGGTCATGGCCCAGCGGCTGGTGCGCCGAGCCTGCAAACACTGCAAGGCGCCCTACACCCCGGAGCCGGAAGAACTGTCATTCATGCAGATGTACGGCTTCAGCGTCGATAATCTCGTCCGCGGCAAAGGCTGCGAACAGTGCCGGCATACCGGTTATTCCGGCCGTGTCGGTCTTTATGAAATGCTGGTTGTCGACGATGTTTTTCGCGATATCATCAGCAAAAATCCTTCGGTTTCGGAATTACGCCGCATCTGCAAGGAGCGCGGCATGCTCAGTCTTCGTGAGGACGGTTTTCGCAAGGTGCAGGCGGGCATGACCACCATTGACGAAATCATGCGCGTCACGGAATGCACCATTTAACCCCGATAAATTTCCAAGGAGCTTAATGTGTCAAACTTACGCGACATCCTCGAAAATGCCTTGAAATGCGGCGCATCGGATATTCACATCATGGTGGGGTCCCCGCCGATGCTGCGTATTCATACGTTACTGCAGGAAACGGATTTCCCCGTTGTCACGGCGGAAGGCGCTGAACAGCTCGTGCGGGAGATGGTCTCCGATGAGCGCATGAAGGAATTTCAGAAGCGCAAAGACCTTGACTTCGCCACGGAAGTAACCGGCAAAGGCCGTTTTCGCGTCAACGCCCACTTTCAGCGCGGCACCATCGCTATCGCCTTCCGCGCCATTCCCGACAAGGTGCTGCCGCTGGACAAACTGAACCTGCCCGAAGCGATTAATTCCATTATCGATATGAGCCGCGGTCTGGTGCTCATCACCGGCGACACCGCCTGGCAGGATGAGGACGGCTACATCTGGTACGTCGGCCG
>CAZOCV010000005.1:16441-18582 GCA_964578395.1 uncultured Pirellulales bacterium | reverse complement strand
ACACGGGTTCCGGCAAGAGCACCACGATGGCCAGCCTCATTGACGCCATGAATAAAAAATACCGTAAGCATATTATCACCCTGGAAGACCCGGTCGAATATCAGATCATGAGCAATCGCTGCGTCATCGAGCAACGGGAAATCGGCGACGATTGCCCGAATTTCGCCAGCGGCCTGCGTCACGCTCTGCGTCAGGACCCCGATGTGATTCTCGTCGGTGAAATGCGCGACCTGGAAACCACGTCCGCCGCCATTACCGCCGCGGAAACCGGCCACCTGGTGCTGAGCACCCTGCACACCATCAACGCCGCCCAGACCATCGAACGTATTATCGATATTTACCCGGCCGAACAGCAGAACCAGATTCGCGCCATGCTCGCCAACGTTTTGCGCAGCGTCATTTGTCAGACCCTGTTCAAGCGCACCGACGTACCGGGCATGATTCCCGGCGTCGAGGTCATGCTCTGCACGCCGGCGGTGCGCAACTGCGTCCGGGAAAACCGCATTTTTGAAATTCCCAACGTCATCGAAACCTCCCGCGGCCTGGGTATGCAGACGCTGGACACCAGCATCAGCCAGTTGTACTTCAACGATATGATATCGCGCGAAGACGCGCTGGCCCAATCGGCGTATCCGGAAAAACTGAACCGGGAGCTATGCGCGTAAAATACCGGAGAAACGGAAACGATGTTGCGGCCCAGCACGCAACCTTAAACTGAACCATTTGACATGCACCGTGTCCGCGAACCCTGTTTCGCGGCCAGCAGAGGGCAGCCGGACGAAAACGCTGTAAATACGTATGCCAAATTATCGTTACGAATTGCGACAGAATACCGGCCAGGTTATCTCCGGCGTTATCGCCGCGGAGTCCAGCAAAGCGGCGGCGCTGCTGCTGCGCAACCAGGGCGGCTATGTCCTTAAACTCAACGAGGCCGCCAGCGCCAAGGGCAAGGGCCTCAGCAGTCTGCTTAACTTCAACGTTGAGTTCGGACCGAGTCAAAAGGATGTGCTCAATTTCACCCGACAGCTTGCCGTCATGATCAAGGCGGGCATCAGCATCCGCGCCGCGCTGGAAGCCATTACGGACCAGATTGAAAATAAGAAATTCCACGCCATCCTGGAAACCGTCCGCCGCGACGTCGAATCCGGCAAGCCGTTCTCCGATGCCCTGGCCAAATACCCCAAGGTCTTCAGCCCGCTTTACATCAACATGGTGCGGGCGTCGGAGTTGTCCGGTTCTTTTGGCGATATGCTCGAACGCGTCGCCGAATACCTCGGGCAGCAAATTGAAACGCGCGCCATGGTCCGCGGCGCGATGGTTTATCCGATTATCATTGCCGTCATGGCGATCTCCACGACGGTCTTCCTGCTGACGTTCGTATTGCCGAAATTCGTCGTGATCTTCCAGGGCAAGGAAGCAGCCCTTCCGGCCCCGACGAAGGTCATTCTCTGGCTCAGCTATATGATGCGCACCTACTGGTACATCTTTCTGACCGGCGTCGTGGGCACCGCCTGGGCGTTTATGTGGACCATCAATACCCGCTGGGGCCGGGCCTGGTGGGACCAAATCAAGCTCATGCTGCCCATTTTCAAAAAGCTGTGCCGCTGCATCTATATTTCACGGTCCATGCATACCATGGGCGAACTGGTCAACGCCGGCGTGCCCATGCTCGACACCCTGAGTATCACCGCCAACATCTCCGGTAATACGGTGTATAAGCACATGTGGCGGCAAGTGTTTGTATCGGTGAAACAGGGCAAAAAAATCTCGCAGCCCCTCAGTCGCGGCAATCTGCTGCCCAAGAGCGTCGTGCAGATGATCAATTCCGGTGAAGACAGCGGCAAGCTCGCCGATGTGCTGGTGGACATCAGCGATTTTTATCAGAAGGAACTGAAAAATATCATCCGCGCCGTCACCGCCATGATTGAACCCTTAATGATCGTGATCATGGGTTTCGTGGTCGGCTTTATCGCCATGAGTATTATTCTGCCTATATTCAAACTGTCCAGCATCGTGAAAGGCTAAAAAAAGAAAAAGTAAAATGTAATTACGGATTAACACGGATTTGCACGGATTTTACATACATCTTCATGGTTTTGAATTTTGCAATATGCAATTTGAGATTTGAGATTTGGAGATTT
>CAZOCV010000005.1:14131-16341 GCA_964578395.1 uncultured Pirellulales bacterium | reverse complement strand
GAGATTTGGAGATTTAAAGATTAATTAAAATTTGCAAATGAGTGCATAGGATTTGACTAAATCTGCGTTCATCCGTGTTCTCTATGAATAAGATCCGTGTTAATCCGTGAAAATCCGTGGTTAAGGAATATTTTATGAAATCGCCCGTGAAACGTTCGCACCATCGCCGTGGCGGCGGATTCACCCTGATCGAAGCGCTGTACGCCATTATGATCGTCGGCCTGGGCGTCGTCGCTCTGATGATGCTCATGGCTTCGGGAACCACCGTCAACACCTTCGGCAACGACCTGTCCTCGGCGGTGTTTCTGGCCGACGAGATGCGCGCCATGACCGACGATGTGCCGTTTGACGATCTGCCGGCTTACAACGGCCAAACGTTCAACGGCGTCGATGCCAACGGAAATCCCGTGGAAGGGCTGGCGGGTTTTCAACAGCAACTCTCCGTCACCGCCGTGGACCCGATTGATCTGACCACGCTGGTCGGACCCGTGCCGGTCCAGACCCTGCGGCTGACCGCCACAGTCACCAGCGCCAGCGGCGCCCAGACGCGTTTTAGCTGGCTGCGGGCCAAATGAAAACGACACCAGGCAAAAACGCCGTTTTATTGCCTGTTCGTCATGGTTGCTGTTTTATGGCAGTCGGAGAAAGACCCAAACCATGAAAACTTTGATAAAATCATGCTATGGCGGCAGTTCCGTTCTGGCGGTATTTTTCGTCAGTCTGTTTTCCGTTCTGGCGATATCCTTTACCGCCGTCAGCAACACCAACGTCCAGGTGTCGCATAATCATTCCCAGATGATCACCGCCCAGGCGGCGGCGGAATCCGGCCTGGCCTACGCCCACGGCCTGTTCACCGACTGGACACCGGTAAAAACCTCACGCAATACGGTTTCCGATACCGAAGCCGCCCAAACCTGGCAATCCTTTGCCGAACATGTGCGGGATTATCACGGCCTGAGCATCTACGCCAATCCCGAACTTACACTGGCCTGGACAACCGCCAACAACCAATTGTATCTGGCGCCGCGCTCCATTGAAACCGGCTCATCAGCGCGTTTTACCCTGGAAATGCAATTAATTCTCGGCGACACGGATAATCCCCATCGGCTGGTAATCTCCAGCACCGGCGCCGATGGCAATATCTCCCGCCGCGTCAGCATTTTTTACCTGATTCAGAAAAACGCCAAAGTCCTGGAATACGCCATCGCCAGCCGCGGTCGTGTCTGGCTCACCGGCGACTCCACCATTCACGGCAGCATCTTCAGCGACTGGGATAATAAACTTCCCAACGGCACGCCCGTATCTCCTTCCCAGTCACCCTTCAACATCACCAGCGACTCCGTCGTGGAGGGAACCGTCAACACCGTCATCAGTCAGGAAGATTGCATCGCCGCCGCATGGCAACTGGAAACCCTCGATGAGAACGGCAATCCCGTCTTTGATGAGTACGGCAATCGCGTGGTCAGCCCCGAAGACGAAATCCAGGGCCAGCATGAAGGCGTCAACTACGGCCAAGCCAGTGATGATATGCCCGGCATGAGTGTTTCCGACTATAATACCGACGATTATACCGCCGGCCTCTCTACTATTCCCGCCGGAACCACCCAGGTGGTGGAATACTTCCCCCACGCCGCTAGTAATTACTCCCAGCCCCGTGATGCCGGCAGCACCTCCTATACCCGGCATGTGTATCAGAATCAGACCATCAGCAACGCCCTGCTGAGCATGAACCGCCATGCCCTGTTCCGCAACTGCACCTTTGAGGGAGTTCTCTATATCGACTCCCACAAAACGAACACCTATAAAACCTATACCAATAACGTTCGTTTTGAAAATTGCACCTTTAACGGCGTGATCGTCACGGATGTGCCGCAATCCTTCAACTGGAAAAATAACTGTCTTTATTTCACAGGTTCGGCCGCGTTTAACAATCAGTCTTCTGTGCAGGAAGCGACCATCCTGGCCCCGCACTTTAACGTCAACCTCGGTAATACCAACCCCATAGCCGGCGAAACCAACACCCTGACCGGCGCGATTGTCGGCGGCATCGTGGACATTCGCGGCAACGCTGACGTTTATGGCACGATTATCTCCATGTGCGACACCAGCGCCTGGACCAGCGGCTACGTCTCCAATATCGGCGCTACCGACGCCGATGGCGGATCCGAAACCACCGAACCCGGCGACATCGGCACCATCAATATCACGCC
>CAZOCV010000005.1:8344-14031 GCA_964578395.1 uncultured Pirellulales bacterium | reverse complement strand
TAAAAATCGTCGCGCAGCGACACAATAATGTCATTCCCGCGAAAGCGGGAATCCAGAATAAAAAATGGTCGCGCAGCGACACCGAAATTTTGCTTTTTGCTCTTTAATTTTTGATTTTTTATTGGATTCAACCATGAATACTCAAAAATCTATTTTCAAACACCGTCGTTGCCGGGGCCTGTCTCTGGTCGAAATTCTCGTCGCACTGGCGATTACCGCCCTGCTGCTGACGGCTACGGCCATGGCCTTCGAGGCCGCCATGAACAGCTACACCACCAACCATGACCTGTCCATGGTCAGTATCTCCACCCGCAACGTGCTCCACCAGATGTGCGCCAACATTCGCTCCTCCTGGAATGATCCCGTCGCCGGCAAACCCACTACCGTAACCACGGACGGCACGGAATGCACCTTCACCAATCAAAGCGGCGATGAAATCACTTATGCGTATAACGCCGCCCAACATTCCCTGGAAGTCAATATCAATAACGGCGCTGACTGGTTCACCCTCGTTGACAACGTTTACCCGGTCACCGCCGGCGACCATATTTTCACCCTGACGAATCCCGAAGACGCCGAGAATTTTCCCGTCGGCACCGCCGGTCGCGTCGAAATCCGCTTTAAAGTGGTTCAGAACGACGTCTCCCGCACCGTATCCTCCGCCGCCGTTCCCTGCAATGTTCTCTATAACTGAACAATAACTATTTTTCTCAGTTTAAACCTCCATCGCTCTATTGTCATTCTGAGCGCAGCGAAGAATCTCTCTTTATCGATCAAGAAAAACCCTTTACTGCGCTCAGGGTGACTATTCCGGCGGCAGGCGCAGGGTCACCGTTGTGCCTGCGCCAAAAGTACTTTTCAGTTCCACCTGAGCCTGTAACTGTTCGGCGGCATGCTTGACAATCGCCAGCCCCAGACCCGTGCCGCGCGTCCGCACGTCGCCGCTGCGCGATGAATCCGCCTGATAAAACCGCTCAAACACGCGTTTTTGCTCTTCCGGACGAATGCCGCAGCCGGTATCTTCCACGCGGATACAAATAACCCTGTCATCCTGAAACACGCTGCCAATCACCGAACCGCCGGAAGGGGTGAATTTGATGGCATTATCCAGCAGATTCTGCACAATCATGCCCAGTAACCGCCGGTCGGAATGTAAAATGAATGACTTCTCAACCGGCTGCCATTGGAAGTTTATATTTTTCTCCCGGGCCAGCGTTGCATAAGGTTCCGCCAGCGTCTGTATCCACGAGCCAAGCGGAATATCCTCGCGCCGCGGCCGATACCGGTCACTCTCCAGCGCCTGCAAATCCAGCAAATCCCGCGCCATGTCCTCCAGCCGGCCGACGTGACGTTGCAAAATCAGCAGCAGGCGCGCACGGTTTTGGGGGTCTTCGCCGTCACTTTCCCCCAGCAAATCCACCGCCGCCCGCAAGGTCGCTACGGGTGTCCGCAATTCATGCGAGGCATTGGTCACAAATTCGGTTTTCATCGCGGCCGTACGCACCAGATCGCTGACATCATGCAATACCAGCAAACCGGCGATTCCCTCCTGCCCCTGCGGTTCTAACCGATGAGCATAAACGTCGATATGATAGGTTTGCCCCAAATAATCAATCGTCACCTGCCGTCCGGCCGACGCCCCGTTTGTTATCGCCTGCTGATAAATGTCCACGATATCCGCATACCGCACCACCGTTTGCAGATGTTTGCCCTGCACCCGCTCATCATCCGGATGCACCATATTTCTGGCCGCCTGGTTCATCAATAGAATATGGCCTTCCGCATCCATCGCCAGAACCCCTTCGCGCAAATTGGCGACGGTCTGCATCAAATTGTTGCGCTGGGCCTCCATGCTCGCAATTTGCCGCGACAGATGGTCACGCATATCGTTGAGCGTCCTGCCCAGTTGCGCCATTTCCGAGGTCCCTATCGTCGCCGTTCGGGCATTCAAATCCCCATCGGCAATGGACCGGGCTACGGCCGTAATCCGCCGTAACGGCCCGAACCAGTAGCGCTCAATCAGCAGTGTCGCCAAACCCGCCGTCGCCAAAACAACTACAGGCAGCCAGGTCGCCGTCTGGCCCACAAATTCCTTGTAATCCGCAGGTGTTTCCACCGGCTGCGACAGACGCACCGCACCGACCACCTGTTCGCCCTGATGTATCGGCAGGGCAATATAATATAAATGTCTTTTCAGGGTTTGGCTCCAGCGTATCGATTCACCGAGTTGCCCTTTGATTGCCTGTTGGATTTCCGGTCGGTTGGGCGTTAAATGGTTTTCCATATCCTCCGGCTTGCCCTGATTATCGCCCAACACGCGGCCATCCGCCCCCACAACCGTCATTCTGACATTATCCCCCAGCTTCACTGAGGCCACCCAATTCTGCATTTGGCCTTCATCTGCAACCCATTTGTTTTCCAAGGCTGTTCGCAGAATGTGCAGTTGCGATTGAAAATCTTTTTTACGCTCCCGCTGATATTGTTTTTCCAGCGGATAATAAATCAGTAATATGCTTAACCCCAGGGCCAGAGTTATCCCCAGAGCGCTGGCCAGAAATACTTTCAGAATATGCTTAAATCTGTTCATTTTGCGGTAAAGCCAGACGATAGCCCAGCCCCCTGACGGTTTCAATCAGGTCGCGGGCGCGGCCTAGTTTTTTCCGCAAGGAGGTAAGGTGCACATCGATGGTACGGTCCGTTACAATGACATTCTGACCTAAGGCCTGATCAATCAACTGGTTACGATTAAGAACGCGTCCACGGGCGGCGACTATCGCACTAAGCAGGCGAAATTCCGTTAAAGTCAGGCTGATTTCCTCCCCGTCCAAACATACCCGATGTTGCTGCGGATCAATACTTATAGGACCGGCATTAAGAAAATCACCGCTGGTTGCCGTATCCGGCTGAGCACGACGCAGCACGGCCTTTACGCGGGCAACAAGAACCGACAAGCTGAACGGCTTGGTGATATAATCATCCGCACCGGCCTGCAATTCGACAATCATGTCCGCGTCCTCACTTTTTGCCGTCAACATTATAACCGGCGTTCGGGCAATACGAGGATCGTTGCGCATCAGCCGCAAAATGTCCGTCCCGCTCATGCCCGGCAGCATGATATCCAATAGCAGTAGATCGGGCGGCCCCGCCTGCAATAGCCGCCAGCCTTCCGCACCGTCATGGCTCACCTCCACCTGATACCCCTCGCGTTTAAGCCGTAGCGCCACCAGTTCGGCCATATCCGCTTCGTCTTCCACCAATAAGATGCGTTTTTTTGTCATTTCAGGCACAATTATAAACAAAAATCAAACAATCACAATAGTTCCCCAAAAAACTAACGCAAACTTAACCCAATCTTAACGCAATCTTAAATTATGCGATATATAATCTTAATGCCCCAGAGGAATAGTACTTAGACTTAATCCATTATTAACGGAATCTTGATAAAAGCCTAAAAAGAACTTGATATGTTTCCGGCAACGCTGAAGATTGGCTTGAGCGGAAATCATGTAAAACAGTTCAGGAGACTATGGCTATGGTAAAGAAAATTGTCTTATTGCTGTCGGTATTAACTATAATTTTCGGCCTGCCGGCCAGAGTGACGGCGGAAAAACTGGAAATCGAAGGCTCAACAACGGTAGGCCCGATTGCCGACGCCTTCGCGGAAGCCTTTCAGCAGATGCAGCCGGACACCCAAATCACCGTCAAAAAAACCGGCAGCGGTGATGGCGCCGCGGCCCTGATAGATGGACGCTGCTCCATCGCCTCGATGAGCCGCTTTATGAAACCCAAAGAGTTCAAAGATGCTGTGGCAAAAGACGTTATGCCCGTTGCCCACGTCATTGCCATGGACGGCGTCTGTATCATCGTCCACCCCTCCAATCCCATCAGCGCCCTGACCAGTGACCAGATTAAAGACATCTACATGGGCAAAATCACCAACTGGAAAGAACTGGGGGGCGCGGATATGCCCATCGTCGCCATCAGCCGCGACACCTCGTCCGGAACTTATGAAACGTTCCACGAACTGGTCATGAAAAAGGAAAAACTGGCCGCAACGGTGGAATACGTCAACAGCAATCCCCAGGCGAAAAATCGCGTCATGACCACGCCCGGCGCCATTGGCTACGCAGGACTGGGCTTTGTTGATTCCGCCGTCAAGGCGCTGAAAGTGGACGGCATCACGCCGACCCGGCAAACCATTGCCGCCGGTACGTATCCCGTGGCCCGCCCTCTGTACCTGTTTACCAACGGCTATCCCAGACTCGGTTCGCTGGTCCACCAGTTTTGCACCTTTTATCTGACGGAAATGGGACAGGAAATCATCGAACAAAAAGGCTTTGTGCCGCTGACGAGTTATTGAAAACAGCAAATTATGGCGAAAGCATCCGCACAATATACAGAAGCGGCCGTATTTGATCGACCGCTTCTGCTTTCCCCCAGCCAGGACCGGTTCCATTACCTCCTGGGCAAACTGGGGCACATACTGCTTTTTTTGATAACCTCACTCAGCGTAGTAGCGGTGTTTTTGATTTTCCTGTTCATTATCCGCAATGCTTTGCCTTTTTTTGCCAAATACAGCCTGGTGGAATTCTTCACCAGCACCGCCTGGTATCCGGAGGACGCCATACCGGAATTCGGCGCGTTAACCTTAATGACCGGTTCTCTCTACGTCACGGTCGGAGCGCTGTTATTCGCCGTACCGGGCGGCATTCTGGCGGCGGTTTTTCTCAGCGACATTCTTCCCTTCAAAGCCAGACAGCTTGTTAAACCGGTTATCGAGATTCTGGCGGCGATCCCGTCGGTAGCCTATGGCTTTTTCGCCATTATCGTGGTCGCCCCCTGGCTGCAAAACAAACTGGGAATGGCGACCGGAGCAAATATTCTAAATGCATCGCTTATTCTGGCCATTATGGCCGTACCGACCATCATCAGCGTCGCCGAAGACGCCCTCACCGCCGCCGGTCGGGAGTTGCGAGAAGCCTCTCTGGCGTTGGGCGCCACGCGAGCGGAAACGATTGTGAAAGTCATGTTGCCCGCCGCCCGCAGCGGCATCATCGCCGCTATTATTCTGGGTATGATGCGGGCCATCGGTGAAACCATGGTCGTGTGGATGGCTGCCGGCAACGCCGCTCAAATCCCTTCCCCCTGGTGGAATCTAGGTGCGTCCGTCCGCACGATGACCGCCACCATCGCCGGGGATATGGCCGAATCGCCGGAAGGGTCGGATCATCGTCTGGCGCTCTTTGCGGTAGGATTGACGTTATTGGCATTCACCTTCCTGCTGAATCTGGCCAGTGAGCATTTTCTGGCGCGGGGCCGACAAGAAGGCAAAGGACGTAAAAAGTGACCATTGGCTTTCGTAAAAAACTCGATACCCTGTTTACGGGCATAAGCGGCTTATCGGTGTTCCTGATGGCCGCAGCCCTGATTGTGGTTTTGGGACCCATTCTCCTCAAAGGCGCATCAGCAGTGGTTTTTCGCGGTACGGTGGAATTCCGCCAGATGCAATTGGAACTATTCAGCCGCGGCAATACGTTGGCTATCCAGAACGAAGCTGCCCAGGTCGAAGCCGCCCGAAACGAAGTGTACGCCATTATAGACCATTTCAAAAAAGGCATCGACGCCAACGCTCAAATCGAACGGACTCGTGATATTTACCGTGAATACGGCCGTCAGTTACGATTACA
>CAZOCV010000005.1:5472-8244 GCA_964578395.1 uncultured Pirellulales bacterium | reverse complement strand
CGCTGGGACCGCACCCAATATCATCTTAAGCGTCTTTTATGGACAGATGAATGGGTCCAACAGGAACCGGATAAGCCCCTGGTCAAGGTGCAAAAACGCCGCGCGGAACAATTCGTCGGCACGGAAATGGCCAAAGTATTTGACCTGATGGAAAATAATATCGAGGCTATGCAGCATCCGCGTTTGACCTTTTACTGGCAATATTTTTTTGATGGCGACAAAATCACCGGACATTTCTTCGGCGGCGTCGGCCCGGAAATTCTCGGCACGCTGCTATTAACCCTGTTCGCCATGCTGTTTGCATTTCCCCTGGGCGTTATCAGCGCCGCCTACCTTATCGAATGCGCCGGCGATAATCCGGCCGTTCGCATCATCCGCACCTGCATCAACACGCTGGCGGGCGTACCCAGCATCGTATTCGGGCTGTTCGGCCTGGCGTTCTGGGTGCCGATGATTTCCCGGATATCAGGCCATCCGGCCGGCTCCAGCATTATGGCCGGTTCACTGACCCTGGCGATGCTGATTCTGCCCATTATTATCCGCGCCAGCGAGGAAGCGATTCGCTCCGTGCCGCAAACTTACAAGGAAGCCTCCCTGTCGCTGGGCGCCGGCAAATTACGAACATTTGTAACCGTGCAGTTTCCGGCCGCCCTGCCGGGCATTCTCACCGGTGTCATCCTCAGCATGAGCCGGGTTGCCGGCGAAACCGCCCCCATCCTTTTTACCGCCGCCGTCGCCGTGGGCGGCCTGCCGGATTCACTGTTTCACGGCGGGACTCTGGCGTTGCCGTATTCGGCGTACAATCTGGCCGTCGGCGACATCACGGGCGCCCGGGTGCCGCACAACCAGTTCGGCATGGTGATGACCCTGGTGCTGCTGGTGCTGCTGCTGAATATCGTGGCGATTGTCATTCGTTCGCGGGTTTCCAAAAAACTGCTGGGCCACTAAATGAGCATACATCCCCAGATACCTCCGGAAGAAAACGATATGATGCAAACGCAGATGCCTCAACTTGCAAATCAAACCGCCGGCGTTAAACTTGCCCGCATGCAGATGTTTTCGCCCGAAACGGAATTTCCGCCCAACGCCGTCGAACCGGCGATTATCGCCGCGCACCATTTCTCTTTATACTACGGCGACAAGGCCGGCGTTAAAGACGTAACCATGGATATTTATCCGCGCTCCGTCACGGCCATTATCGGCCCCAGCGGCTGCGGCAAAAGCACCTTCCTGCGCAGCATCAACCGCATGAACGACCTTATTCCTCATACCCGCGCCGAGGGGGAGCTTCTGGTAAACGGCACCAATGTTTATGACAAACAAGTCAATCTCGTCAACCTGCGCCAGCAGGTCGGCATGGTTTTTCAAAAACCCAACCCTTTTCCAAAAAGCATCTACGATAATATCGCTTATGGCCCCCGCCTGCAGGGCATGCATCGCCGCAGCGAACTTGACGACAGGGTGGAGCAATGCCTCCGCCGCGCCGCCCTGTGGGATGAAATCAAAGACGATCTCCATAAATCCGCACTGGCGCTATCGGGCGGCCAGCAGCAGCGGCTTTGCATCGCCCGGTCGCTGGCCACGCAACCCCGTGTTCTGCTGATGGATGAACCCTGTTCGGCCCTGGACCCCGTCGCCACCGGCCGCATCGAGGAACTGATGACCCAGCTCAAGGATACCTATACCATCGTCATCGTCACGCATAACATGCAGCAGGCCGCCCGCGTCAGCGAACGCACGGCTTTTTTCTGTTTGGGCGAACTGATTGAATATGATTTAACCCGAACCATTTTCACCAACCCCGTAAAAAAACAAACCGAAGATTACGTCACCGGCCGCTTCGGCTGAAAACAGGTGCTAGTGCCATGTCGGAACTGCAAAAACGTCTCGATAAACTGATATTAAGAATGGATCACATGGGTCTGCGCGTCGAACAAAGCGTCTGCGACGCCCTGCAGGCGTTGCGCGACAATGATGTCGAAGCAGGCCGGGCCATTGCGCTCAATGACAACGCCATTGACCGCGAAGAGGTCGAAATCGAACAGGAGTGCATTCGCCTGCTGGCATTGTATCAGCCCGCCGCCATCGACCTGCGCACCATCTGCATGATTATCAAGGTCAACAACGACCTGGAGCGCATCGCCGACAAGGCGTGCAGTATCGCCCGCCGCATCAAACATTTCGATGCACAAAACATCCGCTTAAACGACTACCCCGAACTATCGACCATGGCCGACAACGCCGTGGACATGCTGCGCAAAACCATCACCATGCTGCGCGACGCCGATCCCAACTTCGCCCGCGGCATTATCGAATTCGACAAGCACCTCGACCAGTGCTACAAGCAGTTCGTCCGCAAAATCGTCGAACGTGAAGACCAGCGCGTCGGCGGCGCCGAAGTCGCCCTCACCCTGAGCCTCATGGCCCGCGCCCTCGAACGCATTGGCGACCTGTGCACCAATATCGCCGAAGATATTATCTTCCTCAAAACCGGCGATATCATCCGCCATCTTCACTCTGATATTGCCGATGAAGATATAAACAAAACGCCAAACTAATTCTCCCGACGAAATAAGTTTTATCACTTCGGATATCGCGAATAAATAATCCAAAAAGAAGGCATCCGCAGTAAACGGATGCCTTACGACCATCACCTGATATTACGTCGGGTGTACCCTCGTTTTAGGCCGCGATGGTAGCGCTGACGGTCTCGGACCACGGGCCTTTGTCGCCGCCGGTCGTCACCCAGCGCAGCATATAATGGGCGGTCTT
>CAZOCV010000005.1:0-5372 GCA_964578395.1 uncultured Pirellulales bacterium | reverse complement strand
CCGCCTCCGGCGGGCGCTGACGGCGTACTGTCGGGAACGGTAATGCCCATTGCCGCGCGTTCGGCGTCATCCACATCGGGCGATGCCTGCAAACGCCGCACCAGTTGCCGCACCACCGTTTCGAGGGCATCCCGCGAATCATCCTTTGCTTGCCGGCTGGATTGCGCCGCCTGCTGCGCCCCGACATGACCCAACAATTTACTGTCGAAATCCGCAAAAGCCGTTCCTATGGGAAGGATATCACCGGCTTCCAATCCCAAATCGGCGGTATGAGCGTTGATATATGCAATAAAATTGTTCATCCACGACAAAAAATCGTTATCACTACGAGGCAAGTAATCCGACATAACTGAATCCTTTCATTAAACAAAGTTTTTTGGTCTTCCCCGCCCGCGCGGGGAATCTCCGCCGCGATAATGCTGTTTGTTTAAACGATCAGGGCCGGGGAAAGGCTCGCTCGCCCCGAACGCCAAGCCGCTGCGCAACGCATTATCGCTGCCTGGTTATCGTACTTCCACTTAATCCTATCCCGACGTTTTTCAGCCCACGAGTTCCCGGTACCGGAAACGAAGTCAATTTAAGCCCGACAGGCAGAGGGTGTCAATAAATAATTTAAAAAAACGAAAAATTTTCCTTGGCGCCGGTTTGCACAGGCGTATAATCAACGTGTTCTTTAATTTTTATCCGGGAGATTTGCGTATCGAAAGATGATAGCATCGGCGGCTTGATCGCGTTTTGAATCACTGAGGATTTCAAGGGCCTCAACCACAGCGGCGGCTTTGCAGACTGAAAAGGCCGTGGCTACTTAGCATGAGGCATCGGCAGGTTCGATGTTTCATCCAGGATGAAGGGATATGGGCGACAAGGGAAGGATTGTCGGAAACCTTGGCGGTTTCTTGAATTTTTGGGGTTTTTCCTTACAAGGGGATACTCTACGGATTTTTATCGTGTTACCATATAGATACATTGGGTCAAAAAAGGATTTTGTTTCAACAGCATCGGAGAATTCAGTATGAGCGAGCGCAATGTGTTTCGGAACAATGGCTTATCGAAGTTCTATCTTATGGCCGGTCTTCTAATCGGAGTTTGTTGTTTGCCTGATTTGCTGTTGGCGCAAGTCGAGTCAACGCCAACATTTACTGAGGTTTCACGTCAAACGGTGGAATTGCTGGGCCAGAGAGACCGCAACCATCGTTATTACAATGTTATACGTGAAATAGAAGTCGCCGATCCCAACAGCGGTGAATCCCGCGCCGAAGAACGGATTTCCAAAGTTGTCGAAGTCGGCGGCGGCATATGTTATCAGGATGCAACAGGCCAATGGCGACTGACGGACACCGCCTGGCGGCCAACGCCGGAAGGGTTTGTCATGGATCAGGCCAATTATACCCTGGCAATGGGGCGTACCGCGGACTCCCCGCTTATATATACGTTTGAGGGGAGAGATATGCGCCTGCATGCGGATCGCATCGAGGTTGACAATGGTCTGGAAACCGTCTTATTGGCACAGATACAGAGCGGAATTTCAGGGGTGATTCGGCCGGAGACTCCTCATAAGCTTTTATTCGCCAACGCCTTCGGTTCGGGGATCGACCTGGAATACGAAGCCTTGCCCGGCGGTTACCATCAAAACGTGATTTTCCACGTCCGCCCGGAGCTTCCCGCCGGATTCGCGGTTGAACAAAGCCAGATTAAGTTATTGACGGAAATCGACCTGGAGAACTATCTGGGCGTCCGTGGCGACGCCACCGTCAAAATACGGGTGTACCACCGGGATGCGCAGACACATAAGCGGCTGGCAACCGATTACACCGCAGCAACATTAACGACTCTGTCCGAGATGCTGGCTACCAAAGAGGACATCAGTTTTGTTGCCGAACGGCCCGGGGCGGAACCGTTGGTCAGCCATTGTTTTGCTCCTTCCTGGATATTGCAGGACGCCTCCGAAGGAAAATCCCCGCGCCTAGAACAGGCCGCCAAGCAGATTTATCGCGATACCGCCAGCGGCAAATTCTATCTGGTGGAACAATTGGATGCTCCGGTGATGGAAAACGCCGCATATCCCCTAGTGTGGGATTATCAGAATATCTCTGGTTTCATATCACAGGATACCACATGGTATGCTGACACGACATATTATGTTTCAAATTTGTTGTTTATTTCTAATGCAACATTATCCATTGAACCCGGGACCGTCGTTAAATTAGATGGGGGATATATATCTGCCCTTTTCGGAGGAAGCATTGTCGCCAAGGGTAATCCCTACAATTATATCTATTTTACAGATAAAAATGATGACGAGACAGGTGAAATTATTTCCGGATCATCGGGAAGTCCGCAAAAAAGCTATTTAATAAATGGCAATGATGATAGTATCTTTCAATATTGCAAGATACGCTATGCTGCCCGAGGAATACACTTTACATTAAACGCTGATGATTCGCCGCAGATATGCCACAATATTTTTGACAATTGCGTCAATGCTGTATTCGTAAATGGTTCGGCCAATGCGACGGGAACTTATGATATTCATAATAATTTATTTACGCATTGCGATGAGGGTATTTATGTCTCCGTGGATTCAGAGGAGAATATAACGGTTAATATCACCAACAATACCTTCGCTTATTTATTTGATTACGGCATTTGCATAGTCGGTACCTACGCGGATAATGTTGCGATTATAAATAATCTTTTAACCAACAGCACGGTGGGTATCAGTAAAACGGGATCAATGGCATCACCCCAGGAACATCACAATGCTTTTTATAATTGCACGACAAGTGTCTCTGGTTTTAGCTTGGACGAAAACACGGATATAACAGATACCAATGACAGCCTGGGGGTTCCGTATGACATCCCAACCACAGGATTAGGATATTATTATCTTAATCAAAATGCATCCGGCGGGGAGTTATTGAAAAATGCCGGCGCCGATACGGTCGGTGTTTATTATGAGGATCCCTGCGCCTGGAGTATTTATCAGGTTGCGGATTCCGGGTATTATTTTAATACCGATACGACGGTTAGTCCCGATACGGGCATGAACCAAAAAGAATGGGGGCCGAATTATAACACTTGTGATACGGGAACCGTGGCCATCGGCTACCATCATCCGCGTATAGATTACTTTCTCAAAGGATGTACGCTTACGTTTGATGGCGGAGCTGCGCCGGCTACGCTGAAAGTTAAGCCGGGGACGGTGGTAGCGCATTTTCAGTATGATTCCGGAGATTCCCTGGTCATCTCCACTGGCGATCAACTGGAGATCGCAGGCAATCCTTATACGGACGACGGCAAGGGATATATTACCTGGGTGCATCGCAATGCGGCAGGCACGGGCTGCGCCATAAAATACTACGACAATCAGTGGGACGCCATACATATTAATTCCGGCGGCAGTTATGACGTCGTCGGCGGCAAGTTTATGGGTTTGGGCAGAGCTATTACCGTTTCATCCGCCAGCGGGGCCGTGCGGGATAGTGTGTTTACGCTCAACTATGATGGGATATTTTCCATCTGTTGCTATGCCGGCACGTCTAACAAGATAGATAATAGTCTTTTTTACGAGAATATGAGTGGGGCTTATGGTTATAGTGCATGGACAAATAGTTCGATTCAAAACAGTACTTTTGATCGTTGTTGTGAATGTGTTGCCCATATATCGAGTTACACGGTACTCGAAATTAGAAATTGTCTGTTTCGCGAAAGCGCCTATGGCATTGAGGGTTACAGAGATGCGAGTGATTTTGATGAATCCCATAATCTTTTCTACAACGTGACCAACCCGTTTTCGTTTACCCTCGATGTAACGGATTATGCCTATCCCTTTATTATGTATGTTCAACAAGTGTCAGGTGACCCGCTTATTTCCGACTGGTCAGATATTTCTCAGCGGTTTTACCTGGACCAAAGCCGCGAAGCGGTAAACCACGGCTACGACCCGCAGACGGAAGGGATGCCCGGCTATACCACCAATGCCACCACCCACGCCGCCGATTCCAGCCCCATCGATATCGGCTACCATTACCCGCTCACAACCGATACCGACGGCGACGGCCTCCTCGACGGTGAGGAATACTGGGCGGGGACGGGTATTAGCAATGTGGATTCTGATGGCGATGGTTTGGTGGATGGTCTCAATGGCAAGATTCTCCTGACGGTTTATACGGATGGGATAGACGCCAATGAAGATGGTTATGTGGATGGTGAACATGATGAAGATATGGAATCCAATCCTGCATTGCCGGATACGGATGATGATGATTATGATGATGGTGTGGAACGCCTTCACGGCAGCGATCCGGATGATGACCAAAGTGAGCCTTCGTCGGGCACAATAGATGTGCCCACACAGGTATATTTGATACAAAACGCCATCGACTATGCCATTGCCGGTGATGAAATCATCCTCGCTCCGGGAGAATACACCGGGGAAGGCAACCGGGATATCGACTTTTCCGGCAAGGCCGTAACCGTGCGGGGAACCGATCCCCTCGATCCGGATGTCGTGGCCGCCACAATGATCAATTGCCAGGGAACCAGCCAGGATCCGCACCGGGGATTTCTCCTGATCAATGGCGAAGGTACAGATTCCAAGATTGCGGGATTGACCATTACGAATGGTTATGGTCCGAATATTACCTATGGTGGATATGTATATAGTGCGGGTGGAGCACTAGTGCTTTATGATAGCAATCCCACCTTTGAAAACATATGCCTGCACGATAATTTGGCTTCCTGGGGCGGAGCAATCTATGCCGTTGACGCTCAATATACCTTAACTAATGGATTATTATACGACAACAATGCCGATTATGGTGGCGCTATATACCAGGAAAACTATACCGTATATGTGCTCGAATCAAATATTATAAATTGTACTTTTAGCAACAATGTGGCGAATGAAGAAGCTGGTGCTTTGTATGCTTATTATTTTGATCAGGTGAGCATTAGTAATAGTATTATCTGGGGAAATACCGCAACGAATACCATTTACGAAAATGTTATGTCTGATGCCAGCAATTTAGACTTTTCTTATTGTGATTATCAAGGTTCTGCATATTCGCGGAATGGCGGAACAGTAGGCTTTACCAATAGCTTTGCATCGGATCCATGTTTCATCAATGCCGCTGGTGATGATTATCATCTGAAATCCACGGTGGGGCGCTGGAATCCGGCGACATCGTCCTGGACCACGGATGCCATCACCAGCCCGTGCATCGATCGTGGTGACCCGTCGGACACATACAGCAATGAACCTGCGCCAAATGGCGGCGTCATCAACCTGGGCTATTATGGCAATACAGAGCAGGCGTCCAAATCCAGTATGGGGTTGCTTACGGTCACTATTACACCCACTGAGGCGATAA
>CAZOCV010000004.1:21796-36850 GCA_964578395.1 uncultured Pirellulales bacterium | reverse complement strand
TCGTTGAGGCCAAACGGCGTAGGTTCGGTCACCAGCAAAACAAAATCAGCATCTCGGACAGCCGTAATCACCGGGCAGGATGTCCCCGGCGGCGCGTCGATAATCGTGACGGCATGATCGCCGGCGGTTTCCTTGACCGCACTAATCAGCGGCGGCGCCATGACTTCGCCAATCCGCAGCCGCCCCTGCACAAAATGGAACCCTTTGGCCCGGCCCGCTTCCACCACGCCGACCTCACGGGGCGTTTCAGAAATGGCTTTTTCCGGACAAAACAGCATACACCCCCCGCAGCCATGGCACAACTCTGGAAACACCAGTACTTTTTTCTTCATGCAAACAATAGCGCTGTACTGGCAAACTTTGCCGCACGTGCCGCACAAGGTGCATTTATCGGCATCGACGCGAGGCGCCGGCACCGTGGCCGCGTGGCTGGCGGTGATGTCCGGCCGAACGAAGATATGGCAATTAGGCTCTTCCACGTCGCAATCCAGAAGCTGGACATCCTGACCCTTTTGATATAGAGAATAGGCCAAATTGGTAGCGACAGTGGTTTTGCCTGTTCCTCCTTTTCCGCTGGCAACGGCGATTTTCATATTACCTGTTGTCCTGTTTCCATACAATCCACACCTTCATTATATGGCCTGGATTTTTACCAGGATTAATTTTGCTTCTCACTTTAGCTGGTTTTGAAAAGCAACGATAAGTCGATTATTTATCGGATTCAGCTTCAAGTTCGCTTATGCGTTTCTTGATGCCTTCCAGCGCATCCTCAAAATATTCGGCCTGGCCTTTCAGGGCGTCCAGTTCCTGATCCCTGGTAGGCGCCGCGGGTGCAGCACCATAGGAGGCAGCACCATAAGGCATAGCGCCGCCAAAAGCGGGATATCCCGCTCCGAAACGCTGCCAGCCGGGCAGCCCCGTGGCGTAAAACCCGTTGCGCCTGCCCCGGCCGCCGCCCCACGCGCCGCCTCGTCCGCGACCCCAGCCAAAATAGCCGCGGCCGCCTGCCGGGTTCATATTTCCGGGCGTCGGATATCCAGCGCAAAAACCTGCCGCTCTTCCTGTCCTCGGGCCAAAGCCCGCCGGTCCTGTTCCATCTCCACCTGGCATAATAAGCTCCTTTCTTCGCTTAAGTCAGTTCCTGTTGCGGAAAACGTCTTTGTCATTCCCGCGCAGGCGGGAATCCAGTTTTAGCGTTCTGGATACCCGCTTTCGCGGGTATAACAGCGTCTCGCCCAGGCCTTCCATAAAAAAGTTGTTTAACATTACACCCAATGTCCTTCGACATTGGCACTGGTCACTTCCTGTAATTTGCCTTCGGCCCATGCTGCCAACGCTTCTTTGACGCTTCCGGCCGGAGCCAGAAAAACTTTTATCTCCGCCGCGTTTAGCGTTTTATAGGCGTTGGGGCCGACATTGCCGGTAATTACCGCCTCCGCTCCGAGGTTGGCGATATTTTGGGCCGTTTGAATGCCGGCTCCGGACGGGGCATTCAAATTTACCGCGTTGTCGTGTGTTTCGTATTGGCCCGTTTTCGTATCGACCAAAATCAACCACTTTGCCCGGCCAAAACTTAAATCCAGTGGACTTGACGTTTCTTGACCTTGTGCTGTCACTGCAACTCGCATTTATATCATCTTTCCTTACATTTCCTGGCCGCGACCGCCTCGCCGGCCATGCCTGCCGCATCCATGCCCCATGCCGTTACCCGCTGGCATTTGTGCCGGCCCGGTTATGGCGTATGGAACACCTTCAATGCTAATAGCTTTGCCTTCCGTTAAGGCCTGGGCGATTTTTTGCCGCGCCCGGGCGTAAATCCGCGTCACTGTCGGCCGCGATACATTCATCAGCCGGGCCACCTCTTCCTGCTCCAAACCCTGATAATCCAGCAGCCGAATCGTCTCAAACTCATCCATCCCCAGCCGCACCCATTCAATCGTCCGTGCTGGTACGCCCGCCGGTTTGTAAACCACACAACCGGGCTGACCTGTTACAATTCGATGTCTGCATGGCCTGGGCATTCGCTTGTCTGCTCCAAAATAGTTATGAACTTATGTTCATAATATATCGTCAAAAAACACCCCCGTCAAACGGAAAAATTTTATATTTCCCTATCCTCTTTTATGACAATGAGTTACATCAACAAAATTATCGTAACAGATTATTGCAATGCTTATGGTTCCAAACAACCAATTATGTCGCGCATATGAATTAATCCATGGCGTTGCAGGTAGGCGGCGATGCCGTCGATGATATCGGTCAGGCACGCCGGGCGGGCCAGAACGGCCGTACCGACCGCCACGGCTGACGCCCCGGCGAGGATGAATTCAATAGCGTCGGTCGCACAACATATCCCCCCCATGCCTATCAGGGCTATTCCATTGGGCTTGGCAACCTCGGTATAGACCCGATGCACCATGTGGAGGGCTATCGGCTTGATGGCCGGGCCGCTCAGGCCGCCCGTGCGATTGCCCAGCACGCAGCGGCGCGTTTCCGCGTCGATAGCCATACCCGTGAAGGTGTTAATCAGGCTCAGGGCATCCGCCCCGGCATCCACGGCCGCCCGCGCGGTAACGGTAATATCCGTAACATTGGGTGTCAATTTCACGATCAACGGCATGTTGCCCATAACTCGCCGCACCGCCGCTACCAAACGTCCCAATACATGAGGATCGGTGCCGAAGGTAATTCCGCCCTCTTTGACATTGGGGCAGCTCACATTCAATTCCAGCCCCGCCGGCCCCTTCTCGCCGGCCAGCCGTTCGCACACCCGCAGATAATCTTCCTCGGTCCTGCCGGCAACATTTACAAAAACCGGCATATTCATCCGCCGCAACAAAGGCAGCGTCTCTGCACAAAATCGTTCCAGCCCGATGTTGGCCAGACCGATGGCGTTGAGCATCCCGGCGGCCGTTTCCACGGTTCGCTGGGGCTTGTTGCCTTCGCGCGGCTCCAGGGTGATGCTTTTGGTGACAAACGCCCCCAAACGAGACAGATCCACAAAATCGCTCAACTCAAAGGCGTAGCCGCACGTACCCGACGCCGTCATCACCGGATTGGCCAGCGTCAGCCCCGCCACCGTGACGGCAAGATCATGTTGTTGATTATTATTTTGCATTAGTCCCACACCACCCGCCGGGCGTCAAACACCGGCCCATGTGAACATACCAGCTTATACGAAGTTTCATCTCCATCACCATTACGCAGTCTTGTCACACAACTCTGGCAGACCCCGATGCCGCATGACATATATTCTTCCATGCACACCTGACAGGCCAAATCGCGTTGAATCGCCATTTTTGCTGCCGCCGCCAGCATTCCGCGCGGCCCGCAGGCGCAGATCAGCGGCCTGAATTCATTTCCCTGACCATCAAGAAACGCTTCTGCGGCGGCAACGACCGAGCCTTTCCAACCCAGACTGCCGTCATCCGTGGCCAGAATGCACGGCGTGGAACTGCGATTAAATTCATCTAACACTCGCTGCGGCTGAATGCAGCAAGCAGAGTCATACACATTCGAACACATGGTCGCCGTTAAAACATCTTTGCTGCGCGCCGCGGCAAAACCGACAACCCGTTGAAATCCTCTCGCTCGTAATACATCGGCGAGAAAAAACATCGGCGGCAGTCCAATGCCCCCGCCCAGCAGCAAAACAGGCTGTTCCACTGCTTGGGGCAATTTAAATCCTTTGCCCAGCGGCCCCAGCAAATTCACTGTTTCCCCTTCGCGCCGGTGGCCCAGCCACTGCGTCCCCGGACCGCGCAATCGAAAAATAAATTGCACCTCTGTTTCTTGAGCCTTTAGAAAAATACCCGCGATACTCAAGGGTCGCCTTAACAGCGGCGTTACGCTCCGGGCGTCATGAAGATCGCGACAGGCTATTTGCACAAATTGGCCCGGCTGAGCCAGAGCAAACGCTGCCGCTCCCGCACCATCCATTTTTAATATAATGGTCTGATGGTCTGTACCAATGTGCGACTGGCGCACCACCTGCGCTGTAAATTCACCGCGCTGACGCTGCTCTTGTGCCTGCTTGCTGTTCATAACCACCTATATTACCGAACAGTACAAAAAAAACGAGCAAATCAACGCTCCCGGTATATAAAAAAACTTCCGAAACGGTTGACCGTTCCGGAAGTGCGCCACGGCTAAAATTATGTTTCGGAATGTCGAAACATCCCGAAACCAAGCCGCAATTTGTTGACCGCCCTTGGAGGGCGTTGGTCTGCATGATGGCCTGCAAGTATATCATTACTATCGGCTTGTGTCAATTTGAGGGTGGATCGAAACGTGACGACATAAAATAACGTAACTTATTGTATAATAAGAAGATACAAAAATAGAACGCGCCGCCCACCAGCTGTTTTACCCCCATGATTATCCATATAATTCTTATCTAACTTGTTTGCATCTGAAGGGTTATTGATTTTTGAAAAATTTTTATTTTTTTCCGTGCAAACTCAAGATAAGTTCGATTTCCCCAACTGGTCGGCCCAATTTTTGAGCTATATTGACGGCTTTTTCCCCTGCCTGAGCCAGGGAAATAACCTCCTGATGGAAGGGGGACTTTAAAAGAGGGTTTCGTGGCGGCTGCCATTGAGACTGAGTGCTTTTTACGTCCTCGTTACCGTTACCCGTCGGCATATTATAGTTATTCGATGCAGCCTTACCGTTTACAGATTGCTTGCCGGCCGCCTCCAGGCGGGCCAGAGTTTTATCCGCCTGTTGCAGAAGGATTTCCAAACGCGCCATACGGGTATCCAATTGGCCGTTAACTTGCCGCGCCAGATCGGCCAATTCGGCCATAAGCTCCCCCATCTGACTGTGCATTTGCCGCGCGGAAGTATCATATCGTTCATTGACCCGCTCCCGTGCGGAAAGCTGCTGATGAGTCTGGCCGCGGGCTAAACGTTTTCGCGTGCGCCTCATCATAAAAAAAGAAAACGCTAAAATTAAAAAGGCGACAATAATCACCCCGTAACCAACCGGCTTTTTCGCAGGTTCCGTTGGTCCCGCTTGCGCTATAAACTGCGTCCACATGGTCATCAATGCTATCATGAGATACCTGATTGATGTAAGTTACGGTTGTTTCATGCCCAGCCCGTCATTTCGGCCTTCATGCCGCGCTGCCACCACGATTTGTCGCGCAGGTATTCCTTCATAAACATGGCGCACGCCACGCCGTCGCCGATCGCCGTGGCCAACTGCATGGCCGCACCTTCACGGCAGTCTCCGGCTACAAATACACCGGGAATACTGGTTCGCAGGTAAGCAGGATCACATCTAATGTAGCCATGCTCATTAAGCGCCACGGATCCTTTCAAAAATCCCGTATTGGGATTCATCCCTACGAAAATAAATACGCCGTCACAGGACAATTCCTCGACCTTGCTGGTTTTGACGTTTTTTAGTGTCGCCGATTCCACTTTATCAGAACCGTTAATGGATGTGCAGATGGTATCGTAGCGAATGTCGATAACGCCTTTTTTCGCCTCTCGGAGCAAATCCTCGACCAGCACCTTTTCCGCCCGGAATTCATCGCGCCGATGGACCAGCGTCACCTTTTTACAGAAGCGGCTGAGGTGGATGGTATCTTCCACGGCGACATTGCCGCCACCGATGGCCAGCACCTCACGATCACGGAAAAAAGGAGCATCGCACGTACCGCAGTAACTGACGCCGCTGCCGGCCTGACGAAACTTATCTTCACCCGGAACGCCCAGCTTGCGGTACTCGCTGCCGGGCGTGAGTATCACCACTTTGGCCGTATAGGTGTTATCATCCGTCCGCACCGTAACCGTGCCATCTTCATTGGGCAACAGGCCGGTCACTTCCGCACTATTTTTTATCTCCGCTCCGAACGTCTTGACCTGCTTGACCAGTTGTTCGACCAGTTCAAACCCGCCGATCTGTACGATACCGGGATAGTTTTCAATGCGGTCCGTGAGGTTTATCTGCCCGCCGGGGGCCATTTTTTCCAGAACCACCGTATCATGCCGGTGCCGCCCGCAATACAGCGCCGCCGCCAGACCCGCAGGCCCGCCGCCGACAATCACCACATCTTTTTGAATAGTCGCCATCCTTGAGTCCTTCGTTGTAATAATTATAAATAGTCTCCGGGCCGGGCCGGGGGTTGCTCTTTTTCCAGAATGTCCTCGCGGCTGTCAAGCCAGCGGCGCAAGACCCGTTGGGCATCAGGCACCTTTTGCAGCAATTCCTCGCGCGTCACCGCACGGCGATCCCTTGGCTGGTCTATCATATCTCTCTGCCAGAGAAGCTGATGATTATCATCGAAATATAACTGCTGAGTATTTTCGAGAACATCATATACATACCAGCGGGCCTTCGCCGCCCGCCCGGAATCCGAGGTTATCATCTCCGGCGAAGCTTCACTGCTCCTGGTCGCCCAGCACCGTTGAAAAATAATTTGAGACGTCTTTCCCAACTCACGATAAATAGAAGGCATATCAAACGATACGCCGTGGGGCAAATCCCGGCTTAAAGCAATACTGGTAATGACATCCTCTAACCCCGGGCACACTAAAATCGAATCCTCCCGGCGCGGCACCGTCAACTGTTTCTGATGCCCCAGCGAATCCCGTAACCGTACGTGCAGTTCACCCTCGCGATAAGCTATTTGTTCGAGCATGCCGGCATCCCGGTAAAGCGTATTGAACTCGAAGTTTTTGAGGTCATTGGCAACCCGAAAAGCACTTTCCTGCTCTTTGGCATCACGTTCTTCGCCGCCGGTCTGATAGAATAAATACCTTCCCAGATAAACCAGCCGATCCCCCTCCTCCAGTTTAGGCTCCAGGACGGCGACGGCAAAGCCCATCGTCTGGCCGTTTTCCTCCAGCAGGAAGTATTGCCGCCGAGGCGTACGGCCCAGGTAGCTGTCCAGGCCGTTTTTGCTTATCTCCTCCAGCAAGACGACTCCATCTTGCCACGCCTGGTTCAGGCCGGCATTTTTATGGACCAGCAGATACGCCCCCAGCACTCCGGCAGCCAGAACACCGCCGAGCACCAACGTCGCCGCCGTTCGGCCCGCCCGCCGTATCGCTGGAACCTTTTTTACCTGATCGCTGCTGGACATGGCCCCATCATAGTCCTCCCCGGCCGCCAAAGCAAGCGTGCCCTGCCCGATAAAATATTTCTTGCTGAAAATCCGCCTTTGGTGATAATAACCGCCGGTACATTGAGTTATTCAAACCGGAGATAATACCGTGGAACAGCAAACACCAAATAATTCGCCCGCTTATTCGCCTTCTCCAGTCCCGCCGCCACCTCCGGCCCCTGTCCCGCCGGTGATTTATGCCTGTTCGCCGCCGGCTCCGACCCGGCGCGGCTGGCAGCGATTTTTACGGATTGTGCTGATTTTATCCCTGCTGCTCAATTTCTATCTGATTGTGATGATTGCTTCCAGCGGGTTATTGGGCGGTCGTAATCTGCGCCGTGTGGAATATCTGCCCGGTGATGACCCCCATAAGGCCATAGCCCTGATTCATCTGGCCGAGTCCATCGATATGGCTACCGCCGAAAATATGCGGGAGCAGCTTGCCGAAGCCGCCGGCGATAAAGATGTCAAAGGCGTTATCCTTGTGGTTAACAGTCCCGGCGGACAGGTGGTTCCTTCCGAGATGATAAACCGCTACATCGAAGCGTTTCGCGGCCAAACCAACAAACCTCTTTATGCGTGCATCGAGCAGCTTGGCGCCAGCGGCGCCTACTGGATTTCTTGCGCCGCAGAGAAAATTTATGCGCAGGAAAATTCCCTCGTCGGCAGCATCGGCGTCATTTACCTCAATATGGTCGTCGAGGAAACTCTTAAGGAAAAACTCGGCATAAATCCCGTCATCGTTAAATCCAGCCGTTCCCCCTTCAAAGACCACAACACCCCCTTCCGCATGCCCACCGAAACCGAAATCAAAGACATCCGCGATGATCTGGACACCATCCATGAACGTTTTGTCCGGGTGGTCCGCGACGGCCGGGGACTCAGTGAAGAAGCCGCTTGGAGCTTGGCCAATGGCGATGTTTATGACGGCCCGGAAGCCCTTGAAAAAAACCTTATCGACCAAATCGCTTTTCTCGATGAAGTCATCGGCGATCTGGCCGGCGAACTGAACATTGCCAATCCCACGGTCATCCGCTATGCCCGGCCGCCATCAGTGGGCGAACTGCTCTTTTCCGGAAAGGCGGCCCTGAACAACAATCCCCTGGATATCAAAAACCAACTCGAAAAACTCGCTACTGCACCCCGCATTCAGGCATTGTGGCTGGGTTCTTAATTGTTATGAAAAATAACGATGTTGCAAGACCCTACTGGTCCGCGGGGGAAAGCAGCAGCGACCGTAAAGAGGCAAGGTCGTAAGCGGTTTTTGGGGCGGCGGCGTCAGGCGCAGCAGCGGCGGATGTGTGAACACTATCAGGACGGATAAACTGGATCGTCTGCCAGCCGAGACGACGAGGAGCAATAAAATCCTTGGCCGGATTATCGGCAATATAAACACACGTCTGGGGCGCACACGCCAGACGCTGAGCCATTTGTTCAAATGCACGAGGATGAGGCTTCCAGTATTCGCGGCCCAGTTCTTCAGTATAAATAATCGCATCGAAAAAACCGGCGATGTCCAGCGCTGCGACTTTGAGCTGCTGGGCGGGCAGGAACCCGTCCGTAAGCAGGCCCATTTTATAACGAGCCTTGAGGTCGTTAAGAAACGACTTCATCTTTCCCTCGAGCGACAGAACAGGACGATGGCAACGATACATAGCCACCAGTTCACCAATAAGCTGCGGGCTATCCGCCCGACCGAGTTGCCGCAGCGTTTCATTAAAAATACGGTTTCTGGGGCCGGTTTCGAACAGACGCCACATCAGGACAAAAACATCATCCGCCGAATAATCCGGCCCGGCCAGTTTGGCCGCTACCGCCCGCAAACCGCTACGAACATACTGCACTTCCGAATACAGAGTGTCGTCCAGATCGAAAATTACGGCTTCAATGGCCACGGATTTCTCCATACGTGCGGAAGCGGGTATTATCCAATGACGCCTTTCGTGCTGGGGATATCCTCACAGCGCGGGTCAGGGGCAACGGCCTGGGCCAGCGCTCGGCCAAGGGCTTTGAAAATAGCCTCTGCGATATGGTGATTGTTACTGCCATATGCGACATTAACGTGCAAATTCATGCGGGCGTTGTTGGCCAAACTCCGCAGGAATTCTCCGACAAGCTCCACATCGAAATCACCGATTTTGTCAGCGCGATATTCGGCGTTATACACGCAAAACGCCCGGCCGCACAGATCGATGGCGACATGGGCGAGACTATCCTCCATCGGCACTGACGCAGCGCCAAAACGGGTTATACCTTTTTTATCGCCCAGAGCCTTATCTATGGCCTGCCCCAGGCAAATAGCGACATCTTCGACGGTATGATGGGCGTCCACATGCAAATCGCCCGAAGCCTTGAGGTTAAGGTCCAGCAGGCCGTGGCGGGCGACATGGCTGAGCATGTGGTCGAAAAATCCCTGGCCGGTTTCGATCTCGTAGCGGCCGCTGCCGTCGAGATTCACCTCCAGCATAATTTGCGTTTCCCTGGTTTTGCGTTCGATACGGGCGGTTCGCGCCATGTATATCACTCCTGTGCGAGTAGGGTTCGCAGGGCGGCCAGCAGGGCGTTATTATCCTGCGGCGAGCCGATGCTGATGCGTAATTTATCGGTTAGACCAGAGGCATTAAAGTAGCGAACATAGATATTTTTCCGGCAAAGGCCCTCGAAAATTTCCCTGGCGGAGAGCTTCGGCGGCCTGACGAGCAGAAAATTCGTATGCGAATCGGCCAAAGCAAAGCCTAATCGGCGCAGCTCACCCGTAAGACGAGCACGTTCAGAAACGATATTTTCGACGTTCCTGCGAAAATAGGCCTGATCCGTCAGCGCCGCAACAGCCGCCGCCTGAGCGGCAATATTAACATTATAAGAATCCTTCACTTTGGTCATGGTTTCGATAATCGCTTCGGAGGCCAGGACATAGCCAAATCGCATCCCCGCCAGCGAATACCCCTTGCTCATACTGCGCAGGATAATCACATTATCAAAATCCTGCAAAAGACGCAGGCTGTTATCTGGGGCAAAGTCAACATACGCCTCATCCACCAGCAACAGCCCCCCTACCGCTTGAGCCAATTCGGCGACGCTGGCCACAGGCACAAACGTGGTGCTGGGTGCGTTGGGATTACATAAAAATGTCAGCGGCGCGCCGGTCGTTTTCAGTTTCGGCGGTATCGCGTAATCATCACCGTAAGGCACTTCGATAACCGGCGCGTCTGCAATCATCGCCAATGTCGGGTACAGGGAATAGGTCGGCGTCGCATACGCCAGCGGCCGGCCCGGCCCGCAGCAACAACGCACGATAATCGCCAAAAGTTCATCGCCGCCGTTGCCGGCCAATATCATGTCCGGCTTCACGCCGTGCAGTTTCGCCGCCGCCTGACGAAAACCATCGGCCATAATCGGCGGATACCGCCGCAAATCCAGCGATCCCAGTTGCGCCAGCGCCTCGAAAACTTTCGGCGATGGCGGATAGGGATTCTCATTGGTGTTGATTTTAATGGCCGCAGGATCCGCCGGCTGAAAACCGGGCGTGTAACCCGCCATGGCATTGATATTGTCTCGAAACCAGCTTTTCACGTAACATTCCTCTGTATTATTCGCTCTCCGTCCGTAATGTTACGGAACGGGCATGAGCCGTCAGGCCTTCCGCACGGGCAAGGGTGGCGATATCAGGTCCGGCCTGCCGAAGAGCATCCTTCGAAAACCCGATGATGCTCGATTGTTTAATAAAATCATTGACGCTCAAAGCACTGAAAAATCGCGCCGATCCGCCCGTCGGGAGTGTATGTGACGGCCCGGCAAAATAATCGCCCGTCGCCACCGGCGTATAGGGACCGATGAAAATCGCCCCGGCATTAATAATGCGTTCGGCAACAGCATTGCTATCCGTGCATTGAATCTGCAAATGCTCCGCAGCGAACTCGTTGGCCAGATTTACGGATTCGTCAAGGTTTGCCGTAACTACCGCCAAACTATAATCCTTTATAAACTGCCGGGTCTCTTCGCCGCGCTGCAGGTCTTTGAGCTGCCGATCAATTTCCTGCGCAACCTTTTGCGCCAACGGCGCCGAATCCGTAACTAATACACTGCTGCCGGGGGCATGTTCGGCCTGACTGAGCATATCGGCGGCCACCCAAACGGGATTGGCCGTTTCGTCAGCGATAATAAGCACCTCGCTGGGACCGGCGAAACTGTCAATATCCACCAGGCCAAAAACTTCCTTTTTGGCCAGTTGCCCCCACCAGTTACTCGGTCCGACAATTTTATCCACCCTGGGTATGCTATCGGTTCCGAAGGCCAGTGCCGCCACACCTTGTGCGCCGCTGATGCGATACACTTCCTTAATACCCAACTCCCAGCATACACCTAATATCGTTGGATGTATGCTGCCCTGAAAACGCGGGGCGCTGATCACCGCAATTTCCTTTACGCCGGCCACCTGGGCAGGCACTACGGTCATAATCACCGTCGAAGGCAGTGGCGCCGATGCCCCCGGCACGATGACTCCCGCACGCCGAACCGGCCGATACCGCAACCCCAAAGTCATGCCGCCGACCTGCCAATCAGGCCGCTGGGAAAGTTTTATCTTTTCCTGATATGCGCGCACGTTGGCAATGGAGCGCCGACACGCCTGTAATAAGCCCGGCTCCATTTCCGCATGAGCCTGCTGTAATTGACTTTCGGGTATTCGCAGTTGGGCCGCTGTTAAATCTACTCTATCATATGCCGCTGTTAGTTCCAACAGAGCCTTATCCCCTCCCTGCCGGACCTGATTGATAATTTGGCGAACTTTTTCACTTCGCTGAACGTTATCCAGCAACTCGCTTTCGAGAGTCAATCGGCCGCGTAAATCGGCCCAGCAACGGGAAAATCCGATATCGGCGGTAGTTATAACTTTTAAAACGGTCATTTTTTACTCCCAAATTCGCCTTAACTCCTTATTATAGCTAGAATAGAACAATGAGCAACCGAAAAGGCGGCCGGCTTTACGGGCTGTTCCCGCCATAAGGAGTGATTATTCTCGATATGAGTGACATTATACAAAATCGTTATTCACGACAGATTGTCTTTGGCCCCATCGGCCCGGAAGGCCAGCAGCGGCTGGGACAGTCACGGGTGACGGTGGTTGGCTGCGGCGCATTGGGCGGCGTTACGGCCGAACTGCTGGTGCGAGCGGGTGTAGGCTTTATACGAATTATCGACCGGGATATCGTGGAACTGGTAAATCTCCAGAGACAAACGCTTTACACCGAAGCAGACGCCGCCCAGGGCCAGCCCAAAGCCGCCGCTGCCGCAAAATATCTGCGCCGACTTAACAGCGATGTGGAAATTGAACCTGTTATTGCCGATGTGGTGCATTCCAATATCGAAAAATACCTCGAAAACTCAGACGTGATTCTTGATGGATTGGATAATCTGCAAACACGATTTTTAATGAACGATGCCGCCATAAAGCACCATATTCCCTATGTTTTTGCATCATGTTTGGCCGGTCAGGGTATGAGTATGGCAATCTTACCGCCGGGTCGTCCGTGCTTGCGCTGCGTACTGGAACAGCCGCCGGCGCCGGGGGAAATAGAAACCGCGGAAACCGCCGGTATTCTCGGCCCCACAGCTTCATTGCTGGCGTCGTTTGCAACGATGGAAGCCATCAAGCTGCTTACCGGAAATCTTTCAGCCGTTAATCGCCATCTGACCACATTCGATTTGTGGAGCAATCGCATTCACAGCGTTTCTCTGGCGGGTATGGAGGCGGGATGCCCGTGCTGCCGCGACAATCAGTTTGATTATCTTCGCGGCGCTGACCACTTTCGCATGATAGAATGCGTCGGCCGCAACACTATCCAAATTCGCTCTTCTCTTCCGAATGTGCAATTGGACCTGGACGCCCTGGCCCGGCGTCTGCACGATGCCGGCCGCATCACCCGCACCGACTACACGCTAAAACTCACGTTGGCCAATCACGAATTAACATTTTTTTCTGACGGCCGCGCCCTTATCAAAGGTGCTGATACGCCCGACCAGGCCCGCACCCTTTACACCCGATTCGTGGGATATTAAATCAGGCCGGATGAGCATTCTGCCATCGACAAGTCCGATAACCACACCCGCCATCGTCTGTCCATAAAATTTACCCGTATGAATACAATACTTTCGCTCGCAGCGATTGATAATCCAGGTTATCGGACATGAGTTTGCATATAACTGTTTTTCCCTATTAAGGTTCTTGTTTTTACAGCCGATATTATACTGTGAGATATAAATTTATGTTATAGTGACGTGGACACTAAAGAAAAGGTCGGGAACACTATGCTTAAACTGGAATTTCTGGAAACACGCCTGCTGCCGGCGCCGCTGGCTCCGTTGCAACCGGACTTATTATCTGACGGCGACGCGGGAACCAGCGACACTGACGACTTGACCAGCCTGGATGATGGCACGCTGGAAATCCTCGCTCAGAGGGCTTGCACCGTAAACGTTTATAACGACGGCAACCTTCTCGGAGCCGCCCAGGCTCAGGATGAACTCTATTTTTACGCTACCAGCAACACTCTCGTCATTGATGCGGAAACACCGACGTCCGTCGTTTATCCCATGCGTTCCTATACAACATATACATACTCCTATCAAACGACGGCCGCAGCGCCAGCCGGTTACGCCTCGTATGATTTTTACGTCTCCGTCGAAGGCAACTATTACGTACGCGCCAACGTCTATTTTACGACCAATAACACTCAGAACTCTATTTTCGTAAATATTGACGATACCTGGCAAACCGGAGAAACCGGCCCGGCGCTTTGGAGTACAACCTATAACAGCTATCATAACGTCCTTGCCACGGAAAACGTTGATGAAGCCGGCAACAAAAGCTGGCATCTGGATGTAGGCTGGCATACCCTGCAATTGCACGGGCGGGAAACGGCCGTTCGTGTCAATCGCTTCGCCATCTCCACCGACTCGAATGCCAATCCCACGGCGGCCGCCAGCCCCATATGGTGTTACTATAACTATGATTTTGCCCCCGATGATCTGAATGGTTCCGCCGCAGGCACGGCTAACAGCATCACCGTAAAAGCCACCGATGGCACGGGGACCAGCCCGTCGTCAACGCCGCTGGTAATAACGTATGATTCATCGGCAACAGCGCCTCTGGCCGCACCGAACCTGGACGCCGGCAGCGACACCGGCTCTTCGGACAGCGACAACATCACCGCCGACATCACGCCGACCTTCACGGGGGCGGCCGGATCAGTGGAAGGCGACGCCCTCGTCTGGCTGCGTGTCAACGGCGAGGATAAACGTTCGGCCACCGCCAACGCGGATGGCTCTTATGCTATTACGGCCGGCAGTTACGATCTGACTCAGGGCGATAACACCGTTGAAATCTATTATATTGACATCGCGGGCAATACCTCGCCCTGCTCCGACGCACTAACCGTCACCCTGGATACCAGCACCTATCGGCCGTCGCCGGCGGTATTGGATTCGGCCAGCGATTCCGGTTTCGCCAGCAACGATCGCCTGACCAACATCACCACGCCGATCTTTACAGGCCAGGCCGGTTCGGTGGAAGCCGACGCCACGGTCTGGCTGCGAATCGGCGGCGCGGATACACGGTCGTCCACAGCCAATCCGGATGGCTCCTGGAGTATTACGCTGCAGGAGGGTGATCTGAATGAAGGCGTCAACAATATTGATATTTATTACGAGGACCTCGCCGGCAATGCCTCCTCCGATTCATTTGATCTGACGGTTACACTCGACACCACGGCCCCCAATACCGCCATCCCGAATTTACACGACACCAGCGACACCGGCCTGAATACTACTGATAACCGCACGGCCGACGCCACTCCAACCATTGACGGAACCACCCAAGCCGGCGCAAAAGTAAACCTCTACCTGAACCTCACCTCCATTGTAGAAGTAACGGCAAACGGCGC
>CAZOCV010000004.1:0-21696 GCA_964578395.1 uncultured Pirellulales bacterium | reverse complement strand
ACAATCATCGCGACGCTCCCCGTGGACGCTTCCGGAAACTGGGACTATGCGTTTGATACGGGTGACTTGAACGAAGGTTACAACGTGTTGGAAATCGTCGCGATTGACCCCGCCGGAAATACCTCTTATTCCGCCCCGTTGTGGCTGGTCGTTGACACCGTTGGTCCGGTCATCCAGAACGTCATCCCCACCGGTACGGTCGCCCAGTCGGTTCAGGACATAACCTTTTACCTTGATGATATGAACCTCGATCCGGATACGATTACCCATACCCAGGCGTTTGTCCTGCTGGCTTCCGGCGGCGACGGAACGTTTACCGACGGCAATGAAATCCAGATCCCCATCGAATCGGCGCTTCTGGATGATGACACACGCAGCGTCACCCTGACCATCGCCGAACCGCTCAGCGACGAGACGTATCAGATCGGAATTGACACCACTCTTGGTCTTCACGATGACGTCGGCAACGCCCCCCAGACCCCGCCCGCCGGTTCCACTCTGCCGTACTTATATGAAGAAGGCCTGCTGTCATTCAGCTTCGCCATCGACCTGACGCCCCCGGCGATACCGTCCGGGCCGCAGTTGAAGGCGGAAGATGACAGCGGCGGTAGCGATGATGACCGTATTACCGCCGTGGGCAATCCCCGCATAACGGTTTGGGCCCAACCGGGCGTTTTTGTCGATATTACCTGCAACGGCTACGATGCCGGCCAGGCGGAAGAAGTCTCGCCCGGCTGCTATGAACTCCGCCTGGACTCGGCGATTGTCCGAAATGGTGAAAACCTTCTGCTGGCCCGCACCCGCGATGCCTCCGGCAATGTTTCCCCGCCGTCAACATCAACGAGTTTTATCTACGACACACATGCGATCGCCATAAGCAGCCTTAATCTGAATTCTATTTACTATAACACCGGCCCGGCGACGATACAGGTCGCCTTTGACGATGATGATCTGGATATTACCAGCGCTCTGGCGGCGGCCAACTATTGTCTCCTGGCCGCCGGCGGCGACAGAAGTTTCGCCGAAGGCAACGAAACCGTCATCGACTTTGAGCAAATCGCGTATAACGCTCTGACCGGCATGATTGAACTGACCCTACCTCGTACCGCCTACGGCGTTTCAGAGTTAGCCCCGGATTATTATAAATTGCTGATTCCCGACAATAATACGATTATCGATCTGGCCGGCAACAGCGATCAGCAGAGTATGGCGGCGGAATTCATCGTCGCCGCCGGCTATACGACCACGAGCAATCAGTTGGTACGCAACGCCGCCACAAACGACAACGTCATCGTGCAGCTCTTCGGCCCCGGCCAGGCGCAGATATTCTGGGGCGAATCGCTCGGCGGCAGTTATGACATTGATACTATTTTGCTCGACGGTGTTACAGCGCAATCGCGGCTGGTTATTACCTCCGCTGACGCCGATGATATCGTCACCGTCGCCAACATCTATTGCCATGATCCCCTTCAAAGCATTATGGCCCCGAACGTGAACCTCATGGGGCAGCTTACCTGTGAAGACGAAGTGTCCTACATCACACTGGGCGGCGCCGACGATGGCGCCGATATTGAACTAACCGCGGCCCAGGGCGTAAACATTACGATTAAAAACGCCGGCCAGAACGCATCTCTCACCGTGAACGGCCGGTTGCAGCGACTCCAGGCCAAGGCGTTTTCTGGAGCCATCACCGCCGACAGCATCGACTCGCTCCTGATAACCTCCGGCGATCTCCATGCCGACATCACCGTCGCCTCAGGTAACCTGAACAACCTGTATGTGCTGGAAGGCGACTGCCAGGGTCAAATCAGCATCGCCGGCGACCTGCGTCGATGCCTGATTCGCGGCGATCTGACGGCTTCGACCGTCAGCGCTCAGGGCAATCTGGGCGTCATCTCTATTAGCGGCAACTGCCTGGATAACCTGCTGCTGGCCGGCGCCAGCGCCGCTACCGCGCAATTTGATGGTGCTGCCGATACCCCGCTGACAGGCAATATCACGCTGCTTCAGGTGGGCGGCAGTTTCCAGGGATCCATTGCCGCCGCCAATGTGAACCCCGGTGCGGACGGAATGTATTTCACGGATGATGATGTATCCGCCGGGTCCGGCGTCATTAATCGCGCCCTGTTTTCCCCGCGCAGTCTGGTGCAAACGCAGGCCTCCCATAATTTCGGCCTGACCGCCGCCACTCGCCTATCCCCTGTCTTCGTCAGCGGCCGGCTCATCCAGGCGCCATTCCAGATCGATCAGTTCCATATCGCCGTGCTCAACAACAGTTAAAACACGCCTGTCCCGAAAAATGTCGCGGCCGCCCCAATGTGCCGCACCATATTACCCAGCAGAGCGACAACCGTCAGAATCTTGGGCGAGACGCCCAAGCCACTTGGGTTTACAGTTCAAGCTTCAGAGTGTGTTGCCCAAACGCAGCGACCAGCGGGAGCGGGCATTACTACAGAATGACCGCGTCGATCTAAATGGGTCTTTGACCCCACAAGCGGGGACGCTTGTGCTGCCTGTCTCGCTGAGTGGCAGGCGGCAACAACGCCGGGTTAGCGGCGGTTACTCGCGGCGATCCGGTCCAGCCCTTGGCTGGCGACCCGCGGGAGCAGGTCAGAGACGCATTTGGCTTTTCATCAATAGAGAATATCCGTATGGCCCAATTGTGTGCGCAATTCGGCAACTTCCGTCTCGGTTATGGACGTTTTGAAATACCCAGTTTTTCTAATGGCACGTGTTCCAGAAGCGTTATGGTTAAACTGCCAATAAGGGTTTCGCTTTGGCCGAATCGCTTACTTTATGAAAAATGTTTTTGGAGAATGTTATTAAATTCCTCGCCGCTCATCATGGTAATGCCCAGTTGTTCGGCCTTGTCGGCCTTGGAGCCGGGGTTGTCGCCGACGATGACCAGGTCGGTTTTTTTGCTGACGCTGGAGGTGACGTTGCCGCCGAGTTGCTTGACCCGGTCCTGGGCATCAGTGCGGGAGAGGCCCTCAATCGTGCCGGTAATCACTACGGTTTTTCCGGCCAGCGGGCTGTCGGCGGCAATCGTGCGTTTTTTCGGGCCGGGCATGGTCAGGCCCACGTTGCGTAATTCATTAATCAAGTGCTGCGGCTTGTCGGCGGCGAAAAACGCCGCGATACTCTCGGCGATTACCGGCCCGATTTCTTCCACCGTTTCGAGCCGCTCCCTGTCGGCCTGCATTAGATTATCCAGCGAGCCGAATTCCTCGGCCAGAATCTCCGCCGCCCGGTTGCCCACATGCAAAATGCCCAGCCCCGCCAATACCCGCGACAACGGCTGCTTCTTGCTTTGTTCGATGGCCGTGATGAGATTATCGGCCGACTTATCCCCCATTCGCTCCAGGCCCGCCAGTTGTTCCTGCGTCAGGCGGTAAATATCCGCGATGCCCTTAACCAGGGCGCTATCGACCAGTTGTTCAATGACAGCGATCCCTAATCCTTCGATATCCATCTGATTGCGTCCCGCCCAGTAACGCAGTCGTTCCTTGAGCTGTGCCGGGCAATCGGGATTGATGCAGCGGAAATATACGCCGTTTTCATCCTTGCGCACGGAACCTTTACATTCAGGACACTTCACCGGCGGCAAAAAAACGTGCGTCCCCTTCGGTCGCTTGTCTTTAATAACCTCGACCACCTGCGGGATAATTTCTCCAGCCTTCTCCACCCGCACCGTATCGCCGATGCGGACATCCTTGCGGGTGAGTTCATCGAAATTATGCAGGCTCGCCCTGCTGACGGTTGTGCCCGCCAGGCTTACCGGCGTAAGCTGCGCCACCGGCGTCAAGGCCCCGGTCTTGCCCACCTGCACGATGATATCTTCCACCACGGTGTCGGCCTGTTCGGCGGCGAATTTATAGGCGATGCACCAGCGCGGCGAGCGGCTGGTCTGGCCCAGTTGCCGCTGCAAACGATAGTCATCGACCTTTACCACCATGCCGTCGATAGGAAAATCCAGGGTATGCCGGTTTTTATCCCACTGGTCGCATACCGCAATCACGGCCTCAATCCCCTCGACACGTTCCCGACAGGGATTGATGGGGACGCCGAGCCGCTGTAATTGTTCCATCGCCTCACTATGCGCTGACGCCCAGCCTTCATCCGCCTGCCCCAGGCCATACGCCGTGAAACGCAGCCGCCTTCGGGCCACCTGCTTACTGTCGAGCAGCTTCAAAGACCCGGCCGTAGCGTTACGCGGATTGGCGAACAGCGGTTCATCATTTTCCTCCCGCAGGCGATTAAGCCGCTCAAATTCCGCCGTGGGCATAAACACCTCGCCGCGAATTTCCAGCACAACCGGAATCCTCCCCCCATCATCACCAAAAAGTGATGCTGACTTTTTGGCTCCCTTTTTTGAAGAACTTTTTTCCTCCACCGACTGAAGGTTCAGCGGAATCGCTTTAATCGTGCGCAAATTCGCGGTAATATCATCGCCGGTTTTTCCATCGCCGCGAGTTGCCCCCTGCACCAGCCGGCCCTCTTCATAGCGCAGCGATACCGCCACGCCGTCCACTTTGGTTTCCACCTGAAACCAAACGCCGCCCCCGCCCAAAGCCTTGCGCACCCGCTGATCAAACTGACGTAATTCCTCGGCGGAATAGGTATTATCCATGCTCAGCATGGGTACGGTATGGGTAACGCTGGCGAACCCTTCCAGCGGCGCCCCACCGACGCGCTGCGTGGGCGAATCGGGTGTGGCCAGTTCCGGATGTTCCCGTTCCAGCGCCACCAGTTCCGCGAACAGCCGGTCATATTCGGCATCGCCGATTTCCGGCGCGGCATCAACATAATAGCGGCGGTTATGATGCTCAAGTTGCCGCCGTAATTCTTCGGCGCGCCGATGTTGTTGTTCCCAAGCAGCTCGGGCCATAAACCACCCTCAAAAAGAACGTTTTAATCTCAAAAACGGCCGTTTTACGCCTGTAACCAGCATTTTGTGGTTAATTCGTAGTCAAAAAGTTCATTTTTCCCGAAAAATAATCCAATTTCCCGCTGGGCCGCTTCGGGTGAATCGCTGCCGTGAATCAGGTTGAACGTCCCCTTGGCACAGCCCAAATCGCCGCGAATGGTCCCCGGTTCGGCATTGCTGGCAAATGTCGCCCCCATCATCTTGCGCACCATGGCGATAACATCATCCGCCTGCAACACCAGAACCAGCACCGGGCCGCCGGTCATATACGCCTTCAGGCCGGGGTAAAACGGCTTGGCCGTATGCGCTTCGTAATGGCGGTCGGCCAGTTGGGGCGAAATCGTCATCATTTTACAGGCCACAATTTGCAGGCCCTTTTCCTCAAAACGGGTGATGATTTTCCCCATCATCTGCCGCTGCACCGCATCCGGCTTGAGTATAACTAATGTGCGTTCCAAAGCTTACCTCCTGTAAGTAGTTATCATCCGTAAAATTTTTACCCCCGGCTTAACCGAGGATCGAAAACCGCTTTGACCGCCTTAACCTGTTGCCAGGCAAGATATTAGCCTTATTGGGCGGCATTATAAACGAACCCGCCAGCAGCGTCAATTGCCACCGGAGAAAAATTTTTACTAAAAATACATAATTTTTATTAAACAAAAATGCAATTCGAGCGTCTATCTTAGTAGAGGAACACCTTTCCGGTCTATAAGGTGTTTCTATATCAAAATTCTTTTTATGCAAAGGATTTATTATGAGATGTGCGAGCTTATTGTTAATTGTGGGACTGTTGTTAGCCTCGTCCGGATGCACCCGTATCGTTAAATTAGAGCCGACATCCGGCCCGCCCGGAACGGCCGTATATGTTAAATGCTGCGGCATGTTCGGCGACCCGGCCGCTCAGAAAATAAAATGGGATGGGGACACCATAGGCAACCCCTTCCCCGGCTCCTTTGTGGTGCCCATGCCTGAAAACGGCGGCACGCCGGGCAAACACACCGTGACATTGGTGGACGATGTGGACGCCACGGAAGCCTTTTTGATTTTCCCGTTGTTGCGCGTCCGGCACGCTCAGGCCAAATTTATTGTCACCGACTTATAAAATCGAAGACCTTTTCGTTTAGCGGCGGTTTTCGGTTTACGTTGTGTCCATTGAAACAGGGCGATAGCATAATAATGGATTGCTGTCGCCCTTTTTTGCTGCGCCGATATCGGCAACCTTGTCGCCAATCTCTATTTTAGGATTGTAATTATTAATACCTTTTGCGAAAATATAAGTATGTTGTGACGAATAATAACATCGTTTTTTTGAGGGATTGACGAATATAATGTCTAATAAAAATACACTAAAGTGCAATAAGATTATCATTTTCCTCTTGTCGTGCCTTTTTATGACCCATTCAATTGCCGCCACAAACGCTCAAACGACGGTATCAGGAAAATTAACTATTCGCAACAATCACGATGTCGCCTATCGGGGCCCGGTGCAATTCGCCACGAAACAGCCTGATGGTTTATATGTTGATGCAACGGGAAAGTTTCGTCTGGAAGTAAAGAATTCCCTCGCCCGCGGCGTAGTTGCAGTTCCCGCGCGAAGCACAGTGGACCTGCTGCGTGTCGGCCCGCAAAAACCCACGGTAACGATTGCCCCCCTCAGCGTTAAACCGGAAACAGGCTGTCTTACGTTTCTCTGGGATAATCGGCCTGTCGCCGCCATGGATTTTTCGCTGGTGGTTAGTAATGACAAACTCACTTACGAAAGTGCCTGCACCCGGATGCAGCCGCTGGCGCTGCAATTTACGCCGGGCGATAACGGCCAACTGCAGGCGCAAGCCGAAGTAGGGCCATTCAGCCTCACGTTTGTCGCCGAACCTTATGCGGAAGGTTTTGTCGATCTGGCCGTAACTATCGAACGCAAAACGCCCAGTACCGGCGAAAAACAATTGCTGCTTCTCCGCCGCATGCAAACCGCCGATGTCGCCCATCCGTACATGTGCTGGAACGGGCGGCGCCTCGAAGGCGATGTCATGCCCGATCATTACGAGTACGACTTTCGCTATACGCACGACCTCGACTGGTTCGCCTGGAATGCCGGCGAAGACCGCTTCTTCACCGTGAGCGCCTTTACCCCTTATCACGTCACTCAACAGAAGGGCGTGTGGCAGGTATTTACCTCGCGCCATTATTTTATCCCGGAACGGCTTTATCGCGCGGGCAACACTCTGACGTTTATCAGCGATATCGCCTACGGCATCGATTCCGACAAGGACAAAACGACGGAACTGCCGCTGTACGCCGGCGATCCGCGAACCATCCGCTGGCGGCTGGCGATCAACCCGCCCGACGACAACGATTGGCGCACCAGCCAGCACTACGCCTACGCCGGATATCGTTTGGCGCAGGAAATCGACAACGCCACTATTTACGACCTGGGCGCTCATCGCATTCAATTCGGCACGAGCTATTTTCCCTACAGCACCTTCGTGGAAAATTTTGAATACTTCCGCGTCAAGGGCGTGGACCGCGAGGGCTGGTGGCCGTTTTCACCGGCCATGTGGCAGGAATGGGAGAAATTCCAGCCCGCCATGCAGCGCGACCTGCGCATCCTCAAAGCCCTGGGCTTTTCCATCCTCCGGCCGCACTATGTCGGCCACCTCCGCACCATGGACCGCGACCGGGCGATTGCGTTTCTGGACTGGTTTTTCGGGGAAGCCCGCCAACTCGGCCTGACGGTGCTGATAGATTCCGAAGGCGACCCGGAATGGATGACTCTGCTGGTCCGCCGTTACGGCGATATTATTCATCGTTTCGAATTGGAAAATGAAATTCTTCTGCGCGGCTTCAGCAGCGATGACCTGGCCCGCTGGCAAACGCAGTATCAGGCCATCAAGGCCGTCAAGCCCGACCTGCCCATCCATCTCACCGCCGACGGCAAAATGGGCGTCTTCGAACGCGGCCGGCGGCTGGGCCTGCTTACGGACGCCATCGGCTACCACACCTACCGCCACGCCTATGATAAGGACCCCGGCTGGGTGGAGTCGCAAATTCCTGTCGCCCTTTCCGGCGCTTCGTATGCGTCGTCGCGAAATATGGAGTGCCTGCTGACGGAATTCAACTGGAAAGGCCTTACCCCCCTATCGCCGGCCGCACGCGCCAGCGCCTACCGCGATATCTTTACTAATATTCTGGAGCCGCGTGCTTTTGCCGAGTTTTATCAGTTCCAGTTGCAGGAAACGCTCGCCCCCAATCCTATCATCGCCCGCAGCGGCATTCGCCATTATGAAATTCTTCACCTGGACCGCCGCCTCAAACCCGAAGGCGACATCCTGCTCGAACTCATACGCCGCTACGCCCCCGCGGACGACGCCTGGCAGCAGTTGCGCATCGATCCCACCCCGTCGGCCATGATGGACACCGCCGGCCAAGCAGCCTTCAAGCTTACCAACACCACCAGCGCCCCGCTGGAGGTAAAGCTGACGCCGGAAAGTTACGACGGCTTGACGGTGCAGCTCGCCGGTTCGGACCATATCACGCTGGAGCCGGGCGGCTGCGTCGAAGTGCCGGTGACGCTCACGCTGGATAACGCCGCCGCACCGGGCGTGTATCACTTTTTCCTGTGCTGTGATGTGGGCCGGAAGCAGGTTTTCGGCTGGGGCTGGACGGCCAAAGGCGGCACGCCGCCGTTTGAGCCCAAACCGGTGCTGACGACGCTGGTGGAGTATCCGCAGCAGCCGGACATCGTCGAAAAATTTGATTATTCGCGGCCAACGTGCATTGCCTTCGGCTCCGAACTGGTCAGCATGGAAATGGCCTACATTACCTTCAATACGCTCCGCGATGCAACCGGCTATGAGTTCCACCTCACCAATCTCGACTCCATTCCCGATGACATCCAAAATAAAGGCAACCTGATTCTGGTCGGCCTGCCGACGGATAACGCTCGCATCGCCGCACTGAACCTGAACATCCCGGCCGACAAGGGCCTGATTCATCTGGCCGAACACCCCGACGGCCGCCAGTGGCTGGTGCTTACCGGCCAAACCAAGGAGGCCGTCACCGCCGCCGCGATGGATTTCGTCCTGCGTTACTGGCAAAACGTCCGCAACGCCTCGATCAACAAGCTCGGCGCTGAACCCGGCCGGGGCCTCGGCGACCAGAAAGACCTCGGCCTGCTCAACCCCCCGTAAGCGATCAAAGATCCCAGGCTAATTGAAGAATTTTTCAGCGCATCGCCGCCGCCCGCACGGCCGCATCCGGTTCACCGTGATGCCAACCCTTTTGTGGAGTTACCGGGCGTTGGCGGATTGGTTTTCCGTTGGGCCATGAAACCAGTAGTTGATAGCATCATTCTTCGAGACATGATCCCGATTTTGGAACATTTCCTGCATATATTTGGCGTAAGGATCTTTGGGAAAACTCTTGAGGGCATAAATCAAGGCGGCGATACCGATCAATAAAATGCCGATGCCCTGCAATAATCGCCCCATCTCCCGCGGGGAGGCTTCTTTTTTGTCCTGATCCATAATCATTCCTTTCTTAATGATTGATTTATGTCATTTACTGAACGGGCGGGGCAGGCGCGGGGGACGCATCTTTCTCGGGCGACCAGGACAAACCTGTGAACCAGGGCTCATCCTTGACCGAATGAAAGTACCCCGAATCAAGGGCATAGTTAAGGCTGGGCAAACCGCCGCCTTTGGCCGCCCGCTGGAGCCACGACCGGGCCAGTTCCGGCTTGCCGCCCGACATGGCCCACTCGGCCATGTGGTATTCATAACGCAAAGGCTCACTGGTTGGCGACGGCGGGGCAGTCATCTGCGCGGCAAGACGTTCTTCCAAAGCATCAATCCGCTGCTGAGCCAGTTTCAGTATTTCCCGCGATTGGTCCAGGGCCCGGTTGGCTCGGCGGACTTGGATGAGCAGGATAAGAATGGTCATCACCACGAGCAGACAAAACACCAGCTTAACGATCGCAATACGTGCCTTTCTAAATGATGTCCGCAGTGGCGGCTGTGTGTAAGTACGGTTAGTCGGATCCATGATCGGCATTCCTTTGGGTTAGATTAGCTTCATTGTCCGCCGCATCGGCCTGCAACTGCCGCTGGGCGAGATATTCCACGAGGATATCGTAATCAAAGCGACGTAGAGGCGTAAGCAAAGAAAAGGTTCCCAGTAGAAAAAAAGCGAGGAACATGGTCCATCCGAGTACCGCCTTGTAGACATCGTCCAGGGTTAAGCCGTCCGACCGTGGTTGATGCATATCTCTATAGATGAGGCAGGCTATCAAGCAGGCCACGCCTATAAAAAAAATACCCATAACCAAACTCATATCTTTTTTAACTTTCTGACGGCGATGGAGTAGTTGTAGAACTGCTTCGGCCTGTTCCCTGTCAATCGGTTTCATGAGTTGGGTTCCTTTGGGATGGATTGAGTTGCTTTAGATCTTTATACGCCTGCAAACGCTCCTGAATAAGCGTTTCCAGCAGGCGGTCCTTAGGATTTTTGCGTAAAACCTGAAAGAGTATAAACAATTGCATAAATAAAAAGAATGCCCACCCCAAAATTAACGCCAGGATCGGCAAGGCCGCCCGGTCGGCCGTCTCCGGCGGCAAGGTTTTATGAACCATCTGATAGATTTGATAACCCAGAAGCACAAGTAAAACCAGGCTGATCAGGCTCATGATCCGTAAGAGCGGCCGCAGCTTCCGCCGTCGCTGGATGTTTTTCAAGATGGATGCAGCCATATTGTCGTCCATCTTCTGCATAACTGGCCATTCTTTCGCTGAACGATCCTGAAAAATTATTATCTGCCCGAATAAGAGTATTTTCCGGCCGGAGGCGGGCAAAAGCAAGCCTAATCAGGGGTAGGTTCTTTTTGTATTTGCATGGAGGAAGGCGTAAGTAAGCCCGGGGGCATGGCGTTGGGAGGAATGTTCTGCTTGAGAGGCGATGACCAATCAAGAAAATAGTAGATGACCTCCGAGGTTTCAGGGTTGACCGCGGTGAAGGCCAGGCGGATCGGGCCGACATTAATTAAATAGTTGACGGGCTGAAGGTCTTCCAGCCGACTTTGATAGAGAAAGATGCGATAACCTTCGGGCAGAGGCGACAGTTCCCGGACCACATGATGGTCAACTTCCGTCAGTTCATAGGAGGGGCAGACTTCAAGCGGGGCATAGTCACCGAGGGAGGCAACTTCTTCGCGGCCGCTGGCTTGCAGGTCCGCCAGCAAAAGGTCGATGGTTACCGGCGGCAGCGTCATACGAAGGGTAAGGAATTTAATGGGGTTATAATATTCTCCCCCCTCAAAATAGAACGCCGTGCGTGAGGCCTGAGGTGGAATCATGGCGGGCAGGAAGGCGTACGTGGCATCGCCGGGATCCAGGCTTTTCCGGAGCGGTTGATAGGCGGTAGGGAAAATCTTCGCCGCCGGACGGGTCGGGGGCTCAGGTTGTGAGGATTCGGACTCACACAAGATGGCATGGGGCACGCGATAGATGAGCCAGAGGCCGCCGCAGCAGAGCAAAACAAATAACACCGCACTCAGCGCTAAATTACTGACATGGTAAGGTTTCATATATCCGGTCCTCGGGTTTATATCGGGCAGGATAGCACAAAAATCCTCCGGCGACAAGGGGGTATTCCGCCCGCGCAGACCGCAGATTGGCAGACGGCGGATAAACGGAAAGGGACTATGCCCCCCCGGACGCGGACGGTAAAGACATGCTCACGTCCGCGTGAGCATGGCACCCCAAGGTTTATTGTTTCGCCAGGCGCAGCTTTAACATCAAAATCTTGGGCGAGATGCCTAAGCCACTTGCGCTGGGAGTTCAAGCTTTAGCTTGGCCGTTAGCGATGTGCGGGCGACAAGGACAAACGGCCAGCCTGAAGGCTGAACTCCATACGGGCTGACTCCGAACAACATGCTCACGTCAGCATGAACATGGCACCCGCAAAGAACCTAGGCCAATGGCGGGCACGGCCCGCCCTACTTCTGACTCGTCCGGCTAAGGCACATTACGCCGTGACAAGAAAGTAAGAATAAAATCCGTGAAATCCGCGTAATCCGCGGTTTAATTTCTTCTGGCTTCTAACTTCCCTAGTCGCGGCGTAGTCGATTTATCACGGCGAAGTTATTAACGAAGCCGGAAGATGAAGCCGGATGAATTCTGAATTCTATTCTTATGATGTCTCGCCCTGTGGCAGTGACCAACGGGAGCGGGGCCCCACGGGGGCTTTCTGTTGAGTGGCAACCGCCCCTTGGGACCGCGTCTTTCAGACGCTGCTCTTTTCTCGCCCATAAAGCAGGCGGCAACGACGCCGGGTTTGCGACACAGCGCCCGCGGCGAACTAAAAGGGTCTTTGACCCTCCAGCCTTTAGCTGGTTATCTTGCCAGCCAGCCGCCGTCGACGGCAAGGGTGTAGCCCTGGATGTAATCGGCGGCTTTGGAAGCGAGAAAGACCGCTGCACCCTGGAGGTCGGCGGGTTCGCCCCAGCGGCCGGCCGGGATGCGGGCGAGAATCGCCTCGTTGCGTTGGACGTCGGCGCGGAGGGCGGCGGTGTTGTCGGTGGCCATGTAGCCCGGCGCGATGGCGTTGACGTTGATGCCGTGGGGTGCGAGTTCATTGGCCAGGAGGCGTGTCAGACCCATGACGGCGCTCTTGCTGGCCGTGTAAGAAGGCACGAGGATTCCGCCCTGAAAGCTGAGCATACTGGCCGTATTGATAATCTTGCCGCCGCGTTTCTGCTCGATCATCACGCGGGCCACCGCCTGCGAGAGGAAAAACAGCGTGCGGATGTTTATGTTCATGACGTCATCCCAGTCTTTCATGGTGAATTCCGTGAGGGGAGCACGGCGGATGATGCCGGCATTGTTGAAGAGGATGTCAATGGAGCCGAGCTGCTTGACGGTCGTGGTGACGATGCTATCGACGCAGGCGGCGTCGGACAGGTCCGCCTTGATGGTGATGCACTTGCGGCCGAGTTTTTCCACTTCTTTTTTGGTTTCCGCCTGGTCGAGGATATCAACCGCGGCGATATTCGCTCCGGCCTGGGCCAGCCCCAGGGCGATGCCCTGCCCCAACCCGCGGGCAGCACCGGTAACGATGGCGACTTTGTTATCGAGTTTAAATTGATCAAGTATCATATCTTTTATCTCCATGTCTGGTTTAACCAAAAGATTTTTTAAACCACGAAGACCACGAAGATCACGAAGATCACGAAGTTTTTTTATTCTAGCTTCTGGCTTCTAACTTCTTGCTTCTATTTTCAATCCGCGCAATCCGTGTAATCCGTGGTTCCTTTTTGATTTGAGGTTTTATTTGAGTTCGCTCATCTTAATGTGGTCCATGTCGTCGAAGGTCTGGTTCTCGCCGCCCATGCCCCAGCAGAAGCTGTATTTGCCCGTACCCACGCCGGCGTGCATCGACCAACTGGGCGAGAAGACCACCTGACGATTGGCGACGACGAGGTGGCGGGTCTCATCCGCCGGTCCCATGATATGAAACACGCGGGTATTCTCATCCATGCCGAAGTACAGATACGCCTCCATCCGCCGGTCATGCGTGTGCGGCGGCATGGTGTTCCAGACGCAGCCGGGCTCGAGTTCCGTGAATCCCAGGCAAAGCTGGCAGCTTTTAATGCCGTCCGGGTGGATATATTTGTAAATCGTGCGTTCGTTGGCCTGCTCGCGCGAGCCTAAGTGCGCAGCCTGCGTGTCCTTGCGCGAGGCTTTGACGGTGGGAAAAGCCTGATGGGCGGGAAAGCTTAGCAGATAAAAAGCCGCCGGTTTCTTACTGTTACCGCTGGAAAATCGAATCGACTGGGAACCCATACCGATGTAAAGGCAATCGAGCGTTTCCAGCGGATAGTCCTTTTTATCCACCTTAACCGTTCCCGACGAACCCAGGTTCAGTACGCCCAGTTCGCGCCGCTGGCAGAAATAGTCGCAGCGCAACTGCTCGACGCCGCTGAGTTCGAGGGGTTTTGTCGTAGGAACGGCCGAGCCGACAATGGCCCGATCCACATCGCAATAGACCATATCCAGCTTGCCGGGAGCAAAAAGATGCTCGACCAGCATGTTTTCCCGCATTTCGGCCGTAGTCATCCGCGGATAGCGGACGGGATCAGCAATATAACGTACATCCATGCGATTTATCCTTTCAGGATCAATAACGGTTATTTGATATTTACTTCGAGCTTCGCCGTAGCGCCGGCGCCGGCATTGCCGACATAGTCATTCCAGGCCGCCGGCGTGGCGAAGTCGCCGCTCTTATCCCAGCACGCCCCGGCGTAATACACCAGCGGCTCACCAGGCGTGACGTCGGTCATAAGTACGGCGTGGCCGTCCGCACGTGCGGCGTAGACATTCGCACCCGGCAGGAGCGCTACGCCACAAGAGGTCGTGCCTTTCTGAGGATCCGCCGGTTCGCGGTACGTCATCCAGCCGCGGGCGGCGTCGGAGCGGAAAACACCCTTCTCGCCGCGTTCCACAATACCGATGGCGACAGGCAGCTTACCTTTCCCGCCGGCGACGGTATAGGTGCTCTCGAAACGGTTCAGGTTCGAGCCGAGATCAATGGATATCCGCTTGACTTCAGTGACGGTTCCGGCGGGCGTTTCCCACGGCGCGTAACGCAACTCGAAGACCGTGCGGATGGGACCGTTGGCCAACACTTTCCAATCGGTGTAATTCTGGGACAGGTACAGCTTGCGTTTGACGCACACCGCCGTACCGCCGCAGCCGAGAGTCGGACCAACTTTATAATAGTCTAAACCGTCGCCATGATCATTATGATAATCGTTGCCCTTGTAGCGAATATCGACTACAGGCGTGCGCACACTCTTGACCCACACATCGACACCCGAACTGATTTCGCCGCTCTTTTGCAGGGCCGGGCCATACATGCGGAAGGCGATGCGGTCGCTTTCCCAGGCGAAGTCATCCATGCGTTCAGGAACGAATCGGCCAAAAGTGCGTTCGATAGCCTCCGGGGCGGCATAACCGGCGGACTTGGGATAAACGATGAAGGTCTGTTTTTCGCCCGGCGCGAAATTCGCCTGAAACAACAGCGTCGTTTTGCCGTCCAGCGTCAGGGCCTGGCTGACCAGGAATGTTCCATGCTTGATGCTGAACACCGCGGCGCCAGCGTCGATGGCGCTATGGGCCTGAGTCAGCGCTGTCAGGTCCACTTCCACGGTCTTATTAAGCAATGCCGTCTCACCGGCATTGGTTACTTCAATCATGACGCCGGACTGTTTGGTGACGGCCAGCTTGTACATCTCGCTGCCGGCCAGCAGAAATGCGCCCACGCCGTAAACTTCCGTCATGTCGCCGACGACATTACCAGGCGAACCGGCAATCCGCTGCACCCAGCCAAGCTTGCCGTCGGGATGTACACAGCGCAAGAGTCCGGCCCAGGCTTTTTGTGCGGCGGGCAGGCAGGTTTCGCGGTCGAGGATGCCGCGATTGATGCCCCAGGCCAGCCCGTAGGTGAAAAAGCCGCTACCGGAGGTTTCAGGCAATTTATGCGAACCCGGGTCCAGCAAACTCGATTTCCACAAGCCGTCTTCCTGCTGGAGCGAAAGCAGCTTTTCCGTCATCTGCTTATACAATTCGACGTAACGGCTGCGGGAGGGATAGTTCTGGGGCAAATAATCAATCACGCGCGTCAGTCCGCCATACACCCAGCCGTTGCCGCGGCCCCAGAAAACCTTTTTACCGTTCTTTTCCCTCTCGTCAAAATAGCGGCTGTCGCGATAATAAAGATGTTCATCCTTATCATAAAGATAGTCGGTCGTGGCCCACCACTCCTTGTCCATGTAGTTGTAGTAGTCCATATTGCCGGTCAACGCTCCCAGACGCGCCCACACCGGCGGCGCCATGAATAATGAATCGCACCAACTCCAGCGATCCTGGCAATACGGTGACCGGAACTCCAGCTTCGCGTCCGACGGATGAGCTTTCACCCAATCCAGCACCCACTGCGTCGGTTCGATCATATAAGGTTTTTCGAACCGGGCGTACATCTCCAGGTACATCTGCCCGACGCAATGGTCATCCGCGTGATAGTTGCGAAAATACAACTGCCAGTTATTCTCCTGGGAGACGCTATGCAAATACTCGGTGTACTTATCGCTGTCTGATATTTGCGACCAGGCGCTCATGCCGGCAAACAACGCACCATGCGTCCAGTCCATCATATTATGCCGGCCGGGATTGGCGATTTGCCAGTCCGCCACCGCCGTCATGGCCGCCTTGACTAGCTCCGGCTCCAATTCCGGTGATAAATGGGTAAAATGCGGCAAAATTGATTGCTCCGGTGTTTTTTCCGCCCCCAAGGCCAAATTCGCCATCACTATTCCTAACAGCGATATCGATATGGTAATTAGTTTTGCCATGGCACATCTCCTGTATAGGCGTATATGTTTATTACTATTCAGTCATATTCACATTTGAACATCAAGTTTCTTATTTTACCATAAATGTATTTTTTTGAAAATAATTTTATTGCTGCACAACACAGAAACTTATGGTTGATTTGCTTAATTATATCTATCATAGCCCCTTATCACCTGTTTTTTCTTATTGGATGAATTTTACAGATTAATACAAGGGGAAAAATCTATATCAAACCGCCCCCTTCAGTGGATAAAGTGTTTATAGCCTATGGATTATGCATCCAAACTGTAAAAACCTGTTACCAATTTGGCATAATCGTTGATCTGGCTTTGAATCCAGTCATTGCTTCGACCGAGTTCGGCGGCTATTAATCTGGCAATATCCCCTGCGATGGCCATGCTGAGCCGTGCGTTGTGGAATAACACTCTTTGCCTTCGGGCCAAAATATCCTCCACCGTCCGGGCCATTTCATGACGAATGGACCAGATGACTTCCGCCCGGGTAAATGGCAAATCAGGATGCAAAAGCGTCAGCAGTTCATGATTGCCCCGCATCAGGCTATCGATTCCTTCAATATCGCTGCCGTACACATGCCGGTGGTCGTTGAAATCAAGCCCCTCGCACCACCCGTGAATCTTCAAATCCGCCGTAACGCATGGGGTAGAGGTAAGGTTGGTGACGGCAATGGCTTTATCGACGGCATCCTGAGCCATTTTTCGATAGGTCGTCCATTTGCCGCCAAGAACGGTAATCAGGCCGGAGGGCGAGACAATGATTTTATGGCTGCGGGATATTTCCCTGGTTTTTTGGCCGGTTTCCTGCGGGGCCGCCAGCGGCCGCAATCCGGCAAAAACACACTGAATGTCCCGGCGATTTGGCGGACTTTGCAAATATACCGCCGCCGTCCCGAGAATAAAATTTATCTCCTCTTCCAGCGCTTTGGGTTCCAGAGAAATGGTGTTGAGTTCGGTATCCGTCGTTCCCATCAGGGCTTTATCCCCCCACGGCAAAACAAATAAAACCCGCCCATCGGCGGTTTTGGGAATCATCAGTCCGGCGCTGCCACCCAGAAAGGCCCGGTCCAAAACCAGATGAATGCCCTGGCTGGGCTTGATGCGATGGGGTGCGGCCGAATCATCCATGCGCAAAACATCATCGGCAAATACACCGGTACAATTAATAACCGCACGGGTTTTAAGATGATAGGTTTTCTGTGTTTCCAAATCAACGGCCGTTACGCCCGTCAGCCGGCCGTCAGATTTATTCAGACTGCTGACCCGAACATAATTAAGCGGGCAACCGCCGTAATCGACACAGGTTTGCGCCAGATTTATAGCCAGGCGGGCGTCGTCGAACCGTCCATCATAATAGCAAACACCGCCGCACAGTCCTTCGGGACGAATGGCGGGAAGAGCGTTTAAAGTATCATCACGCGAAAGGCGTCGGGAAGACCCGAAACTGCGCTTTCCGGCCAGCAAATCATAGAATTTCAGGCCGGTCAGATAAAAGGGCAAATCAAACCAGCGATAGATGGGAATAACAAATACCTGTTTACTCACCAGATGCGGGGCATTTTGCAGCAGCCGCCCGCGTTCGCGCAGAGCCTCGATCACCAGATAAATGTCGCCCTGCCTGAGATAGCGCACGCCCCCATGCACGAGTTTAGTGCTGCGGCTGGAGGTTCCTTTGGCGAAATCGTTTTGTTCGAGCAAAAGGGTCTGGCAACCCCGGCTGGCGGCATCCACGGCACAGCCTAAACCCGTCGCGCCTCCGCCGATAACGATAATGTCCCAAATGCAGTCACGATCCAAACGGGCAATCAGTTCTTCACGACGCATGGCAATATCATATTCTTTCTCAAGAGTTCGGTCAAACAATACACCGCACGCTTATTATCAGGCATACGCAGCGGAAACACCTTGAATACCTTGCATTATACCATACCGCCGGTCGCCATTGAAACTAGGCACGAGGTTTGATTTTCCAGGTAAACGCCAGCAGGATAATGGAAAGAAGCGTACAGAGCAGAATGGTATGAATAACGATATTCCAGGCGACCATGGCGTCATATTTATCCGAAAAATATTTGGCCATCCATCCCAGCCCTTTGGCCTGAACGGTGCGTCCGACATAGCCGAATAACCCAACAAATCCGGCCGCCGTGCCTACGGCCTTTTTCGAGGTCAGGTCCAATGCCGCCACGCCCAGCAGCATCACCGGAGGATAGACAAAAAAGCCGATAATCACCAGCATCGTCATATCCAGCCACAAACGACCGGGCGGATTGAAACGGATAACGGCAAAAGCGATTAGTATCGGTATCATGCACAACAGGCTGACCATGCCGCGCCGGCCGCCGACCTTATCGGATAGCCACCCGACCAGCAAGGTGGAAGGAATACCGCCAAACTCAATGAGAAATACCGCGATGCCTCCATCATCGAGTGTGGCGTTTTTCGCTTCGCGCAGATACACCGGACCCCAATCGAGCATGCTGTAGCGCACGATATATACAAAAAAGTTGGCAAAGGCGAACAGCCAAAGATAGCGATTGAGCAAAATATGAGTAATGAAAAGTTCTTTCGTCGAAAGTTCCCTTTCCGGGGTTCCATGCAGCTTTTCATAGGCAGTATAGTCATTTTTATATTCCTCAATCGAGGGCAAGCCCACCGATTGCGGCGTATCGCGCAAACGCCAGAACAGGTAAACAGCGCAGATCAAAGACAGAATCCCCGGAACATAAAACGCCGAACGCCATCCCCAGCGGCCGGCGGAATAAGCGGCGATAATGCCTATCAGGCCGCCGCCGACGTTATGGGCAATATTCCATACGGCGAAATACTTGCCCCGCTCCCGGACGCTGAACCAGTGGCCCAGGGACCGGCCGCAGGGCGCCCAGCCCATCCCCTGAAATAAACCATTCATCGCCCAGAGACACATATGTACATAATAATTGCTGACGCCGGAAAATATGAAATTACATAACGCCGTCAGTATCAATCCCCACGGCATAAACCGGCGCGGATTGCTCCGGTCGGAAAGAGACCCCATGAATAGCTTGCCGACGCCATAGGTAATCGCCGTCAGGGCCAGAATCGTGCCGACTTCGGAATGGTCATAGTGAAGGGCGCCTTCGATATCTTTGGATACGATGGATAAGTTGTTACGCACCAGATAAAACGTCGCGTAACCAATAAACGTGGATTCCAGGATTCTCCAGCGGCAGCGCGGATACTGCCGCTGGATTTCATCTGCGCTTAATCGCTGTATATGGGGAGCCGGTGAAAAATATTTCTGAAAAATATTCATGGAGTGACGGGCCGGTTAGGGCAATTGCTCTCTTAGCCAACCGGGGCGATTGGTGGTGATGCCTTTGACGCCCAGGGTTCTCAGCCTTGCCGCTTCCACGGGGTCATCCACGGTCCAGGCATATAAATCCTGTCCCTGTTTTTTTACGGCCTGCATAAATGCTTCCGTCACGCCGCCATAATGAACATCCAGCCCGTCGAGGCCGTGTTTTTGGGCAAGCAGAATATTTTGGGGATCATGCGGTAATATTTTCTGGGTCTGTGCGTCTTTTTCAGCGCCAATAATCCAGTACGCGGGAATATCGGGCATGGATTTTTTAGCCTGGGAAACAACATCCAGAGAAAAACTTATGATAATAATCTGTTTCTTTTTTCCGCTTTTCTCGATGGTCCGTTTCAACAGGTCGATAATTTCCGGGCCGCATTTGATTTCGACAAACAGTTTTTTCCCCTGCGGCACGGTGGCAATAATTTCTTCCAAAAAGGGAATTTTTTCGCCGGCGTAGGTTTTATTTTTGAAACTGCCCACATCCAGCTTTCGCAGTTCCGGGGCAGTCGTCTGGGCCACTTTCATATCCACACCGGCCGTACGTTTGGTGTTGTCATCGTGAATAACCATAATCCGCCGATCTTTGGACAAATGAACATCCACTTCCACGGCATCGGCATTTTGTTTCCACGCCAAAATGGCGGCCGCCCGGGTGTTTTCCGGGGCCAGATGAGATGCGCCGCGATGGGCGATAATCTGTACGGGAGTATTATTTGCGGAATTCATACAACCGGCCAGTAAACATGTTAACAAAAATAGATGCATCATTATAACCTTAGTAAGCGACATACCAAATCCAATTTATAAAAAGTTCGTTTGATATCATGGAGCCAATATGCTTTGGAGTAATTCGGGGTTATCGGTGGTAATGCCATCGATGCCCCAGTTTATCAAATCGGCCATACGTCCGGCGTCATTTACGGTCCAGACATATAGCTCCATGCCGTAACCATGTACCAAATCGATAGTTGCGGAAGTTATCCCGCTATGACTCCAATCAATAAAATCAATGCCTTGCGCCTGAATATTCTCGATGGTCTGGGCCGTGAGGGTATCCGAACCCAACGCGCCGGTTTTCACCTCCGGCAGCAGCGCTTCCACATCCGCAAGAAAATTCCAATCAAAGGCAATGATAACCACATCGTTTTCCATCCGCAACGACTGAATCATATCAACATACGGCTGAGCGGTCCCGCTTTTACGTTCGATACAGGGGGTCATATCCGGCCGACAGGCCAATATGGCCTCAGACATCAGGGCAACCAGCTCGCCGTTAAAGTCCGCGGAGAACCAGGAGCCTGCATCCAGAGTTCTCAACGTATTGAACGTCAGCGCGGCCACCGAACCGCTGCCGTCGGTGGTGCGATCCACCGTAGTGTCATGCATCAAAATTAAATGTCCATCCGAGGTATCCCGAACATCAAATTCCACCCAATCGGCAAAACCACGCGCCGCATGGCATGAAGCAATGGTGTTTTCCGGAGCTATCGCGGAGTAACCCCGATGGGCGACAATTTTCACCGGGGATATGGGCCGGCAGTCGCTGTCGCCGGGCTGCGTGCAGCGCAGCCATTGATTGACGAATATGCTTAAATCTTCAAAATCCACGTAGCAGTCCCGGTTGAAATCCATGGGAGCGTAGCCCCAGAGGCCGCAATCGGCGGGATCGTAATCGTTATCCTGAATATGCACAGAAATGACCACATCGTCAATAGCTTGCCAGTCCGGGTCATCGCTGACCGTTGTATGCGTCAAGGTCGTATTTCGGTCGCCTTGTTTAACTGTGTCATCCACGGCCAGAACGGCAACAGCCTGAGGAACACTGTAACTTTCCGCTGTAAATGTTAAAGATAACCCTAACCCCGCTTCCTGGCCATTTAAGCAAAGCTCGGGATCGCCGGTGATATTGACGATGACGTCGTCTGTCGGCTCCTGACCATCGCCATAATCGAGCATAACCTGATATATTTCATTATTTCCCTCCGCCACATTGAGAATGGAAGGCTCCAC
>CAZOCV010000003.1:25819-37492 GCA_964578395.1 uncultured Pirellulales bacterium | reverse complement strand
TAATCGCCGTAGCCGTCGGAAAACCAGTAGCCCGTCCCTTCATCCAGACTGGTCTTGACCAGGCCCTTGGCGTCGCAGGAATACGTCGCCCAGTTAAACGACCGAAACGCCCGCTCTTTGGCCGCGGCATCGCCGGTCTTTTCATACCACAGCGCCAGCACCGAGGCGTACCGGGCGGTATGGCTGGACATTTTGTCCATATCGTTAACTTGCTCGCTGATAACCTCCGCGCCCCATTGCAAGCCCTTTTCCGGCAGGCCCGCCATCGTCGTTGAATCCTGGGCAAAATTTTTCTGCACCCAGTCAATCATACCCTGGGCGTGCGTCCGCCAGTCGGGGTCGCACTCAGGGTGTTCGAGCAGATATCGGGCCGTCTCCAGCGGACAATACTGGTTGATGTTGGTGCGATAATCCGGATAAATGTAAATATCCTCGAAGTACTGCGTCCAGACGTTATTTTGCACCGGGTATTTCATCAGCCAGTCCCAGGCCATCTGCCGCGTTTTTTTATAAGCGGCCGTATCGCCCTCGCCGATGCGAATCATCTCATCCAGCAGCCGAATCGGGCCGATGGTGTTGGCCGTATATTCCTCGCGGACCTTTGTCCCCGTTTTGGCGTCCACGCGAAACGGCCAGGGCGAATGGCTTTCATCACCTTCGCGCACATGGCGGGCCAGCGAATCGGCGCAGCGGCGGGCGGCGTCGAGGTATTTACGCTCCAGCGAGTATTCATAAAACCGCAGATACGCCAAACCCAGTTCGCCCACCTTATCCGGCTCCAAAAAACCCACACCGTCGCCCCGGCCGAGAAACTTTTCCTCATATACATAACGGGTATCGGTCGCGCCGCGATAAACCGGGTCTTCGGCGTCGGCGCTGGCATAGGGCACGCCCGCCCAGGCGTCCGTCGGTTCCGTGCTGCCGCGGGCGATATGGTGAGCGAGCATTTCCCGGATATGATCCATCACGGTCGCATCGCCGCTGTAAGCGTAATACAGCAGCGCCCCATCGGTCAGCATGGCGAACAGGCTGGCCGGATTATGCGTCCAGGATCGCCCTGAAAATAATGCATGCGGCGCATCCTTTGGCCCGTAAAAAACCGGGTAAGTAATATAGGTGCGAAAACCGTTGGGCTGCACCGGGATACGCTTGAACGTAGCCCAGGCCAGCGTAATCACTTCGTCGTAGGGCGCTGCGCCGTCCGGCCAGGCCAGAAGTTTGCCTTCTCCATCCAGCCGCAACGAATGCCAGAAGAGCTTTTCCGGAGCCTCAGAGGTCCCGGCCCAGGATGACGCCGATATGACCAGAATCAAACCGACAATAGGTTTCCACATCTATTACGCCCCTTTCCGTCAAGACGTTTTTACTCGACACCCTCCATCGGCCGCGCTGCCGTTTCCGGCGAGGTTTCGGCCTGCAAGTCCAGGGCGCTGCGAATCAGGGCCTCGGCGTCGCCCGGCGTCGCGGGCGTCAGGTCGAAATGCCAGTTGTGCTCATCCACCAGCTCGAACGGCCAAAAGCACTCGAAAAACAAATCCAGACCCGGCCATTGCCATACCGGCGTGGGCGTTTCCCGTGAAGTGTGCAGCGTTTCGTACCCCTCTCGCCGCATCACTACATCATAGTCTCCATACCAGGTAAAGTGCGTGGTTATCGGCGTCGCGCCGATTTCCTCATCATTAAGCCACACCACCGCCCCGGCCGGCTCCGTTGTCACGGTAATCTTCCGCTCCACGCAGCCCACGGCTGCCAGACTCAGTGCTATTAATAAAATTATGCTATACTTCATATTTCATCCGGCAACTGCTCGCCCGCCTCCTGCCCCGCCGCCTTAATCGCCCGGTAAAAACACCACGAAAACCCCAGCACCAGCAACAGGCATATCCCCGCCAGCACGATATAAGCCTGTCCCGATAAATGTCCATCATATTCAATATTGCCCAGCATTGTTATTCTTCCTGCATTGTTCCCGATGTTGCACTCTATTCTGGCTTCTGACTTCTGGATTCTGAATTCTATTCATTCACGTATCATACTCCGCGATTTTTTTCAGACGATTCGGCTTCCACATCGCCAATAACAGCACCGCCAGCAACAGTATTAACAGAAACAATGTGCCGATGACAGTTGTCCAGTTTATATGATTATCTTTAATGAATAATCCCTTTTGACTCCGCGTCTCATCAACGATATTCCACACCAATAGTAATCCCAGCACCAACGGAGCCACCAGTTTCACCGACCATTCCCACCACACGCCCAGTTTCCAGTCGCTGCGGTCGTTGGCGTGCTTGCGCAATTTGCTAATATCATACCCCCACCCCAGCACCAGACACTCCACCAGCGCCACAAACATAATGCCAAGGATGCCTTTATTGACCAGGCCGTCCACCGCGTCCAGCCACATCAGCCCGCCCTCCGTGCAGAAAATCAGGCCCACGCCAAAACCTATAACACTCATCGCCCCCAGCACGGTTAACCGCCGCCAGCCGGTCTTGTCGATGAGGCTCGCCAGCGCTGCTTCCGTAATCGAAAACGCCGAGTCGATTCCCAGCGTTAATAGCGCGATAAAAAACACCACCGAAAACACATTCGAATAAGGCAGCGTCGCCAGCGCCTTGGGAAACGCCACAAACGCCAACCCTATCGACTTGCCCTCTTCAAGCACCTGATCCACCGGCAGGCCTTTGCTGACCGCCAGCGCCCCCAGCGTGGAAAATACCGTCAGCCCCGCAATAAAACTCGTCCCCAAATCCGCCAGACCGATAATCATGGCGTTGTTATTCAGGTCACTGCGCCGATGCAGAAAACTCGCATAGGTAATCATCACGCCGAAGGCAATGGTCATGCTGAAAAACACCTGCCCGAACGCCGCCCGCCAGACCGATGCTTTCGCCAACATCGCCCAGTTCGGCTCCAGAAAATATTCCAGCCCCGCTACGGCCCCTTTCAGCGTCAATCCATGAAACATCAGCGTAAGCAGCATAATCCACGGAATGGGCACTGTCCACAGGACCACTTTGCTCACCAGCTTGACCCCCCGGAAAATACAAAAATACATCCCCGTCCAGATAATCGCCAGCGCCGCCACAATCGGCCCGCGCAGCGAACCCAGAGTGAAGGCGCCGTTTGTTCTGAGATAATCATTGAAAAAATAATTATGGGCATCCTCGGCCCACGGCAGCGGATTCTGAAAACTGTATTTGAGATAATTGACACACCACGCCAGCACCACCGCGTAATAGGTTACGATGACAAAGCTTAATAAAATCGGCCACCACCCCACAAACTCCCAGCGCCGCCCCACCCGGCCAAACGCCCCGGGACTGGCCTGCTGTGTCAGATGCCCCAGCGAAAATTCCATAATCAGAAGCGGTATCCCGATAACCACCATCGCCACGATATAAGGTATCAGAAACGCCCCGCCGCCGTTGCTGTAGCATTCATGCGGAAACCGCCAGACATTGCCCAGCCCCACCGCCGAACCTATCGCCGCCAGGATAAATCCCCGCCGCGATCCCCAGTTTTCACGTCCGTTATCGCCGGTCATCCTGTGCTTACCTCGATTTTACATAAGAACCTTTTGACGGCAGGCCACACCTGCCCGCTCCCAGGCATAACGCCGCTAACGCAGACAATGATCCCGTCGCCGTATCCATTTACCGCGCCGGCCGATGATAAACTTACACCTTTCTGCAATGTTTGACAACCCCATTTCCCGCTTAAACCTAGAGAAATGATTAATGGAGCCGATGAGGTTCGAACTCACGACCTCTTGCATGCCATGCAAGCGCTCTCCCAACTGAGCTACGGCCCCGGTATTTCCGGAGGTTATCCTCTCAGACCCGTGGATATTAACAGGCTATAAGCAGAAAATCCAGTAACAATTTGTTTCCGTCAACATTTTTTATTATCTCTTGTTCTGGGCCTACTTATACATCTTTTCAGAAAATGAAAGGTTAACTTGACCCCCGGAACCGACTCAGTTACAATCCCTTGTTGTGCTTTTGGGGCCAGCCGACTGTAACTTATTGTAAATAATGGCCTTATGTTTGACGCCATGACCGAGACCGTAAAACAGCGAATATATTTCGATAACGCCGCGACCAGCTTTCCCAAGCCCGAAAGGGTTCATGAAGCTATGGCCCATTATGCCCGGCACGTTGGTGCATCGGCCGGCCGGGGAGCTTATGCCGAGGCCGTCGAGTCGGGCCGAATCATCGACGAAACCCGCCGCAACCTCTGTACCCTGCTGGGGGCCGACACTCCGGAAAACATGATAATGACCTTCAATTGCACCGACGGCCTGTCGCTGGCCATCAAAGGCATTGTCACTCGGCCGAACAGCCATGTCGTCACCAGCCGCATGGAGCATAATTCCGTATTGCGCCCGCTGCACGCCCTGAGCGAACAACTCGGCACGGAAGTCACCTATGTGCCCGCCGATGCGGCCGGTTTAATCGATCCCGACGATGTTCGCAAAGCCATCCGTCCCCATACCACGCTGATTGCACTGGTGCACGGCAGTAATGTCTGCGGCAGCGTTCAGGATATCGCGGCCGTCGGCAGAATCGCCCGCGAACATAACATTCCTTTTCTGGTCGATGCCGCGCAAACTGTCGGCCATCTGCCTTTTAATCTCAAGAATATGGATGCGGACATGGTGGCGTTCCCCGGCCATAAGGCGCTGCTGGGTCCGCTGGGCACGGGAGCGATTTATATCCGACCGGGCATGGAAACCAGATTGCGCCCGCTCAAGGAAGGCGGCACCGGCAGCAAAAGCGAAATTCCCGCTCAGCCCGATTTTATGCCCGACCGTTTCGAGGCCGGCAGCCATAACGCCCTCGGCATCGCCGGACTCAATGAAGGCATCAAGTACCTGCTCGAACGCGGCATGAACAAAATCCGTCAACACGAAGAATTGTTATGCCGCATGTTTCTCGACGCCACCGCCGACATTAAAGGCCTGACGGTTTACGGCCCGCGCGATATTGATAAGCGCGTTGGCGTTTTCAGCATTACTATGAAAGGTTACTCCCCCGCCGAACTCTCGGCCGTTCTGGAAAAACAATTCGGCCTGCTCACTCGTCCGGGCCTGCACTGCGCCCCCTTCGCCCACCAAACCATCGGCTCCTTCAACCTCGGCGGCACATGCCGTCTGAGTTTCGGCCCCTTCCTGACGGTCGAAAATATCACTTACGCAGCCGATGCTTTAAATCAAATCATCAACAAATAAAATAAAAACTTATTCCTGTTGCGGAAGGTGACGCGGGCATCCTGCCCGCGATTTTTCGTATCGCCAGCCGCTCAGGGTATATATAACCCACTGAATATGGCCCAGTCGCCGAGGTCCACCGCCCCATCATGGTCCAGGTCGCCATCACTGCACCAGCCATTGCCCGCCGTACAGTCGGTTTCCAGCCACACCGCTACCCAGATGGTTAGGTCAGTAAAGTCCGTCTGACAATCCACTGTCAACGAATTGGGATTGGGATCATAAGAAAAAGTGACGTAGGGATTGTTCACCTCGATGAGTGGAAGCCACGTGCAGTAGGCCGGGGTATTGAGTGGATTACCCGCCAACCCAAGCTCATATAATTGACTCTGGTTCGCCAAGGACGCGATGTCACTGATCTGATTAAGAGTTAAGTGAAGAAATCTCAAATTCGTCAATCCCGCCAAGGGCGTGATGTCATTGATTTGATTGCATTGCAATTGAAGATCTGTCAGATTCATCAGATTCGCCAGGGGCGAGATGTTATCGATTGGATTCCACCCCAGGGAAAGCTGTGTCAAAGTCGTCAGGCCCGACAAAGGAGACAGATTGCTGATCCGATTGGTACGCAAGTTAAGGCTGGTTATATGGGTCAGCCCCGCCAACGGTGACAGATCATGTATCTGATTTGAAAACAAACTAAGAATGGTCAACTCCGTTAAGCCCGCCAAAGGTGAGATATCGCTGATTTGATTAATTGACAGGTCAAGTGTTGTTAAATGGGTCAGGCCCGCCAGTGGCGAAATGTCGCTGATATGAATGGATTGCAATTTTAGATTCGTCAAATTTACGGCATATTCCAGGCCGGTCAGGTCGGTAATATAACCAATGGAGGCATTAAGATAAGTCAGACCCAGCATGTCTGTAGCATTGGGATCGGTAATGCCCAGTTCGGCCTCGACGGCGGCCTTGAGGTTGGCATCGGCAAAATAGACCGGCTGGGCCGAAGCGCCAATGGAAAGAGTTAATAGAACCACCGCAATGATAAACTGAACACATCTGGCTCGCATCGATAAACCTCCTGTTTGGCCCAGTGGGAATAATGATGAAAGTCCCGACTGGTAAACTCACTATACTGGATTTACCCCGCCAGATCAAGGCCCCTTTTAAGCTCTCGCCGTTTCTGCCGCCGCGCCCCTCCCGCCGGTGATTTCAAGTGGCTTGGGCGTCTCGCCCAAGATTCGCACGGTAAAGTCGCTCATGGCAAAACATAACCTTGGCCGGGACGACCAAGCCACATGGTGAATCATTCATCTTGGCCGGGACGACCAAGCCACATGGTGAATCATTCATCTTGGCCGGGACGGCCAAGCCACTTTATTGGGCCGGACATGAGTTGCTATAGCAATCCGTACCCGACGTAGTCAATTATCGAAAATGATAAAAAAAAGTGAAGCAGAACGGGAGGGGTCGCTCTGCTTCACACAATGAAGGAGGAGAAACTGAAGTCTTAATAATCTTTACGTTTCCATAATATTAGACGGCGGCAGAGGCCCAATTGTTTCATATTTTTTTAAAAAATTTTAGATAAATTTTAAAGCCGCCGCCTGCACGCCGTATCTATCTGTTATATATGCAGTTACAACCGCATTAACGATAATAGATTAGCGATTTTTTTCCAGAATCAGTTCCTGCAGCCGGGCCAGGGATACATCCGGCAGGCGATTGCGGCAACGTTTGGCCGCCGCGGCCGCCACAACGGCAGGCCGATTGCTCGACAAAATGATATTCAGGGCGTCCTTGGCCGTCTCAGCGAAGTAGTCCGCCCCCATTTCTTCGGCCAGTCCGTCCGCACGATTATATACCCCGCCCGAAAGCATGATTTTAAGCTCCGGATTGGCCTTCATATCCTTTAAGTCATTGATTAAACGGCGAATATCGGGCGCACCCGACGGCTTTGTGCCGTAAATGAATATTATATCGGCACTTACAGCATTAACCAGATTGATGATTTCATCGACGGGTACGCCGCCGCCCAGGAATCTTACCGTCCAGCCCGCCGATTCGAATAAATCCGAACACATCTGGGCGCCCAGTTCCTCCTGCTCGCCGCTGCTGCAGGCAATAACAATGGTCTTTTCCAGCGACTCCTGGTGGGGCAGCTTATTCTGGAGCTGGTCCACGAGGGTGCGATTAATGCGGGTGGCCATATGCTCGGTAATCATATCTATCTTGTGGGTGCGATAGAGGTTATCGACCGCAACCATCACCGGCCAGAAAAGGTCGGTGTAGATGCCGGTAGCCGGAGTCCCGGTCTGCAAGGCCTCGCCCAACACCTTACGGCAGCCCATGCGATCCCCGGCGAGCAGCTTTTCAAGATATTTTTCCACAATGACTTTAAAATCCATGACTTATGTTCCTTGACAGCTTCCACGGTTTATTGCATCCCGCAATTGTTCCACGTGGAAGATTTTTAACTCAGAAACTCCATTTTCTCTTTTTTGCCATTTTTACCTATTCACATGTTAAAATAGGAAAGATTAATCGTTCCAGCAATAGCATCGACTAGCTCATTTTAGAATCTTTACTTTTTTACCAATTTTATCTATTTTAACATTTTAGTCAATAAATAAAATTACCATAATTAACATGAAGGCATGTAAATCTATTGCTGCGCCGTTGTGGAAAAGAGGGGCAATAAAGCTTTATCTATATATATTATAATGGCTTATGACATAATTGATGTGTGCCGTCACATTGAATGAAACGGGAAATGAAGCAGAATCAGCACTCAATATGCTAATCTTAACAGGTGATTAAAGGCAGGAAAACAGCCAGATTTGCTATTAAAATAGTAAAGATTAGCCGTCCAACAGGCTAACGAGGAAGGTTTTTTTGTGTTAATCGGTCGGCGGTAATAACGTTTTCCAGGTCGGGGCAGGACACAATGCCGCCGGACATCATGGTCTTGAAGGCGTCTTCCACGGTCACGGAAGTCGTAATGACCTCCCGAAAGGGAACCATAATCAAAAAACCCGTCGTGGGATTGGGGGTAGTGGGAATAAAGACTCTGGCCATTTCCAGGGAATCCGAGGTGGTAAAACGCCCGGTCATAAAGCCAAAGGACCAAGCGCCGGTCTTGGGAAATTCGACCAGTACTACCGAACGCAGGTTGGCTTGCTGGGGCAGAGCGACGGCCTCCATGACCTGTTTGGTGCTGGAGTAGATGGTTTTGGCCAGCGGGACTTTCATCACAATACTTTCCGCCAGGCGAATAATACGCCGGCCGATGACCGCCTGGGCGAACAGCCCGGTCAGATACAATAAACCCAGGAAGGCCAGAATGGACATGGCCATAATCAGGATTTCCGGCCTGGAGCCGATATACGGCACATCGGCGATATATTCCTTGAGCCCTTTTTCGAAGAACGGGCGCAAAAAGCCCGCCATCTTGGTCAAAATCCAGCGCATCAGCATGAGCGTGAAGCCTATCGGCACCAGCACCAGCAGGCCGGACATCAGCCGGGTTTTGAAAAGATTACGCAGGCTCAGCCGTGCGGGCTTGGGAGTATCTTCCATAATCGTTTCCTTCATCCAGGGCCGACATAAGCGGCCTGGATTATAGACTAACTGCATCCGGCATGAATCTCAATCGTAATTTAGCCGATCATGAATTGCCGTCAGGCTGAGTTTGCAGAAGAAGCCGTGTTATTTTCAGGAACCCATAATTCGCCGGGTGGAAAGTGAAAAACGATGGGTTTATCAGGATAACCGCCAACCCGCATGAACAATCGCCGCCACCAGGGCAGTGATTTTTTCCATAGCCGGACACTGGTATTGAGCCGCTGCACGGCCGGATGCTGCTTATGGCCGATATCCGCCAGCAGGCCTAAAGCCACCACCATGTCATTTAAAAGCATCAGCGACGTCACGTAGTTGGTTTGCAGAACGATGGGCGTTTGGGGGGGAATGGAAAATGCGCCCTGGGGAAACACCAGGTCTCGAAACGTCATCATGGCGTTTTCATACTGGCCCAGACGCAGCAGGCACACGCCGCGGGCGTTTTGGACAAAACGGTTGCTCAGGCCGGATTTGTTAATGACTTCCAAAGCCTCACGAGGCTGCTGCTTGTCCAGCATTTCTCCGACATGCGTAAGCATTTTTACGATAATGGAACTTCCGGAATTTGTTGTCGTCATAATTTTTCTCACCAGAAAGCGGACGGCCATCATCAACGCGGGATGATGAGCCATCAGGGGTGTAATGTAATACCGACCCTGAAACCGGGATGACCGGTTCGGGGACCGCCGGGGAAAAGAAGTTACAGGCGGATTATACGGTGAGCTGACAGTGCCGTGACAGGAGAGAGGAAGAAAAGCAATTGTCGTCAAAAACCTGACGCCAACATATCACACTATAACGCTGTCGCGTCATGGGTATTTTGGCCGATGAGGCATGACTAAAAGGACAAGGCGGTGAGGCTAAGCGGGGCAGTTTAAATTTCCCAACTTCCGTGAAGGCCATATCCACATGACCGCCCCCGCAGGCGGGAGCCATCGTTGTGTGCTGATCCCCGGTGGAAATGCGATGCGGCCCAAGCCCTTCGCTGCCCGGCGCCGCCGTCATGAGCAGCGCCGTCATCAGGACAAAACATATCAGCCGTTGGACGTTATGCCCAAACATACCGCATCTCCGCACGGATCAGAACCTGACCCGACACCGCGTAATGATAAACCAAAGGACCGGCAAAAGCAAGGGTCGAAGACCCTTTTAAGCTGTCGCCCCGCCAGCCGCCAACTCGCTCCCGTTGGTCGCTGCTTCGTGGGCGAGACATGATAAAAGCCCCTTGCGAGAGCAAGGGGTTCTTCGCCGGGTGCCATGCTCACGCTGGCGTGAGCATGTTATTACCCTTCTGCCACGGAGCGAGACAGCGAACACGTGACGCGGGCATCCCTGCCCGCGCACTCGTTCGGCAGCAACACCGCCACAGGGCGAGGCCACGGCAAATGTGTCCAAAAGTAAAAGGATACCTGTCCCCACGAAATCCCACACGTGTCAGATAACCATGCGACAGGTGTCGGTTATGCCGCCCGATACCTGTCCCGCCGCCCGCCGAGCCTGCCATCTGGCCGGATGATACCGTCGCCTGACCCAACCGAGCCTGCCGCTTGAGCCACCGACACGTGTCACCTGACTCACCTGATACCGTCCCCTGCCCCACCCGATACCGCCGCTTCCCCCAAACCCTACTGCCGTTTTCCCCACCCGACACCTGTCACTTTTCCCCCCGCTACCGACATCATGGCCCGATAACTCCCCGTCCGCGAATAAACACAAATTTACGCAAATAAAAATAGTTACTCTTTGGTTACAGTTCTATTTTGCTAAACTATATACTACATCTTAGATAAATGGGAGTATTCCCACCGGGTTGAATATCCCAATATTGCGGATACTTGGGAACCAGCATTCCATTATTTATATCTGCAGCAAATACCTCTTTTTCTACGATAGCGAGATTTTGAATATTCTGTTTGGCTAATGGCGGGAAATCTATATGGGCAACCGGAGGGTTCATGTGGTGGATGTCGTTTCTATAACTCTTCCATATTCTTTCAGAAGCATCGAGGCAAACTTGTGAAAGAATATTTCTCGAGCGTAGAACCTCCATCAGATAAGAGTGCTTATCTGTCGGGATGCTATTGCGTTCTCCAACGAGTTTAAGAATCCCTTCATTAACAGCATGTGTTACCATAACTGCGGCTATAAAGTGACCATCTCTATACAAATCAATACATTGTGCTGATGCCGCAGCAAAATGGTGACCGCCAATAATGAATTGATGTTCAATTTCAAGATAGCGTTCAACTCTCGCATCAAGAGTGGCTTCATCGGTTTGCTTAAGATCACTACGAAGTTGAGAATGACGTATCAATTGTTGTATATTCTCTTGGTCTAAGGCCATAATATAGCTCCGTATAATGTAATCCCACGGTTGAAGGCGTATTTTACCGGCAAGGCGGGAGGGGGGCAAGGGCTGAATTATCTGCGTTCATCGGCGTGTATCTGCGGATAAAATATCTTTTGACGCTGATTCGCCGGAGGCGGGCACAGCCCGCCCTGCTTCTGACTTCTGGGTGCTGAGTTCTGAGTTCTATTCTTACTCATGTCTCGCCAATAAAGCAGGCGGCGGAGACGCCGGGTTAGCGGCAGAACCGGCGATAGCTTCCGGTCCAGCCTTTGGCTGGTTGCTCAACCGTCCCCGGTTGAGATTTATGTTTTCCCTGTGCATCTTTACCGTCAGAATCTTGGGCGAGATGATCAAGTCATATCAAATCTTGGGCGGGACGCCCAAGCCACTTGGGTTCGGAGTTCAAGCTTCAGCTTGGTCGTTTTCGATGTGCGCTCGACGTGAGCAAACGGCCAGCCTGAAGGCTGAACTCCCAACGGGCTGGCTC
>CAZOCV010000003.1:5651-25719 GCA_964578395.1 uncultured Pirellulales bacterium | reverse complement strand
CGGCGGGTCCGCGGCTGCCGGGGTGGCGTCCAAAAGGATTTTTACGACGCGGCCCTGGGTCATGCGTTTGACCGAAAGGCGCAGTTCGGTCTGGTCCTTGATGAGCCGCTCGAAGTCGGCAATATTCAGGACAGGCTGGTCGTTGATGTGGGTAATCAACTCGTAGGGCTTGACGCCCGCGACGGAGGCCTTGGAGCCGGGTTCGATTTTGGCAACGATAACGCCGGGGTCATCGGGCAGCTTCTGGAAATAGCGGCGGACTTCATAAGTGAGATTCCGCACGGTCAGGCCCAGAGGCGCGGTTTTGAACTTCTCGGCGGTGTCGTAATGGGTGGGGCTTTCGGTAACGACAAAGTCTTTGGTAAGCCGCTGGCCGTCAGCGACCAGTTCGGCGGTGAACTTTTTGCCCAAGCCGATGCGGGTCAGGGCCTGATTGAAGCTGTTGCTGACGCCGGGCCAGGGGCAGGGAATGCGGTCAAAATACTCTTCGGGCACTTCATCGAGGCGGTCCCAGGGGAAGTTTTCCATATAGAAGCCCATGTCGTCCAGTTCCACGTCCATGGGCTTAGGCACGCCCTCGACGTGCAGCCGCAGCAGAATGACGCCCGGAGCGATACCGGCCTGAGCAGCCGGAGAATCGGGATAGACATACGAGACCATCGCCCCGGTCTGGCCATCCTGCGTAAGGTCGGAGACCTTATGGATGCGGGCCAGTTCGCGGTCGAGCGGCTGAAGTTCCACGCCCAGCCAGGCCATACGGTTCTCCTCGGCTTCGCTGAGAGGGACATTGCTGGCGTCGAGATGAGCCAGCAAATCGGCAAAGACAGGGGCAAAGTCGGCCGCAGCCGTTAGGCGAGACTCGGAACGGTCCCAGCGGTCTTCCTGAACTTTTTTCCGCCGGGCAATGGGCAGGGCCGCCAGACGGGCCTGCTGGTCAAACAAAAACAAACTGGAATCACTGCCGGGCAGACTGGGATAAACATGATTGCGCCAGCCGGTTTCAAAACCGGCCAAACGCCGATAGCCATAGTAGGCGACACGTTTGTCTCCCTGGATAAGAATCGTCGCCGCCGGCAGCAACTGATGGCGAAAAGCGGTGATGGCTTCGGTGGTCATCGACAACGGAAGGGGCAGAGGCTTTTCCAACTCGGCGACCAGGCCGCCGTAATCGCTGAGGGAGCCGATGAATTTGGCGGCAAGGGTTTCGCCCGCGGAAGTGGTAATGATAATCGTTTCCAGACGGGCGGTAACTCCGAACGGCAGGCTCGCCGGGATGAGCACCTGATTTTCACCATAGCGAATGGCGACGGTATTGATTTCCGTGGCACTACCCTCTTCATCATCATCCATATATCGCTGCTGGGGAGACTGGGCCTTGGGGCTGCGTAATTTCAGGGTGGCGTGCAGCAGCGTCTGTTCGGACATGGTCTGGATTTGGGCCAGCAGGCTTGTCATTTGCTCGGCGGTAAACACCGGCCAGTCAAGAGGCGAACCTTTCCACGCCTCGTCCACGGACAATTCATGGTTCATGGTCATACCGACAGGCACGCCATCTTTATTAATGATAAGGCCGTCAGAGGAGACCGCGCGAAACTGAAGGCCGTCTTCCATCCGGGTGACGGCTTCGCCCACGCTATCCAGCACCATCATCCAGGCTCCGTTGGCCTTGGCGTAATGGACCAATAGATAGGGACCGGCCGCGGACGGCTGGAACGTCAGCGGCTGCGCGGCTTGGAGCGGCTCTGATAGTTCCAGAAACATGGCCTTCTGGTTTTGGGCAATGGCGTGGGTTTTGGCGCTGACGAGGGCATCGCCGAAACCAACTTCCATTTTTTCAATAAAGCGGGGATGAATAATAGGGTCCGGCAGGATGACAATCGTATCGGCAACAAGATAGCCGCCGATTTCGAGGGGGCGTTCCTCGCTAACCAGTTCCGAGGCACTCATGCCGTGAAACCGGCCGCAGTCAGGACATCGCTCCATCCAGCCGTTGCACTCCGGCTCATCGCCTTTGTCGTAGCGCAGAGTGATTAGCACCTTCACCAAAGAGGGCTTAAGCGCATCGGCCAGTGCGGCCCGCTGAACAGAGGTTAGCGGTTTATCCTCGGCGGCGAAAGAAGCGGTCGCCGTCGAAATCGCCAATATCATTAACAACACCATGTTCTTGGACCACATTTTTTTGCTGTTACGATTCATTTTTGGCTCCTTATTAAAAACCTTGCGGAAAACACACTCTGCTTATCAGAAGAAATGGCGGGCACGGCCCGCCCTACCTGGGCATTCCCTTGATAACTCACGTTACGGGTTATGTTTTATTCTTTTTCATAATCGCGGGAGATATCCAGGACCACCACCCGCATCAGGCCGTTGCGAAGAAGCTCAAAGACCAGCCGCGGCTTGGTGGAAAGGTTCTCCACGGTGCGAGGGTATATCGCCCGAACATCATCGAGGGTGGCCACCGTTTCGCCATCAATTTTTAATATAATATCTTTTTCCTGTAACCCGGCGCTATTGGCGTTGCCGGGATATTCCACACCATAGATAAAGACGCCTTCCTGCCGATGGAAATGCAGGTCAGGATTATCGAAACGGTTGATGGCCTTGACAGTCAGGTCCCAGCGCGGGCAGTCGAATTCTTCGCCTTCCACCTTGCCCTTTTCCGTAGGCGTCAGTTCGATGGTGATATCTTCACCGTTGCGCCGCAGTTGCACCGCCACGGGAACATTTTTTGCCAGCAGGCCGAGTTTGCGGCGGAGGGCGGGAAGGTCTTCGGCGGTCAAGGCGGTTACCGGTTCTCCGGCGACCATCATAATACGGTCCCGCGCCAGGACGCCGGCGTGGCGGGCGGGGCTTTCCGGGTCGGTTTCGGCGACGATGACGCCCTGTTCGCCTTCAAAATAGATGTTTCGCTCGAAATCGCGCAGCGGCTGTAATTGCAGGCCCAGCCAACTCCAGTTGACCTTGCCAAATTCGCGCAACTGGCGGACGATGTGGTCGATGGTCTCGGAAGGGACGGCGAACCCCATGTCGCCGCCGGAACTGATGCCCAGGGTGTTGATGCCGATGACGCGGCCTTCAGTGTTGATGAGCGGGCCGCCGGAGTTGCCGGGGCTGATGGAGGCATCCGTTTGCAGCCAGAGGCTGTATTCGCCGTTATCGGGGAGGTAGCGGCGGGTGCAGGAGATGATGCCGATGGAAACCGAACGGGATAAACCCCAGGGCGCGCCCATGGCCATAACGAAGTCGCCTTCGCGGAGCAGAGTGGAATCGCCCAGTTGGGCACAAGGCAAGGGCGCAGGGTCGGTTTTTTTAAGCTTGATGAGGGCCAAATCGGTGTCTTTGTCGCTGCCGAGGACATCGGCGTTCATGGCTGTACCATCATGGAGCAGACAGCGCACTTCGACGGCTTTGTCCACAACGTGCCAGTTGGTAAGCACTTCGCCGTCGGGCGAGATAATCACGCCGCTGCCGGAGACTTCTTCGGTGGTTTTTTTGCCGCGTTCGTGAGTTTCCCGCAGGCACTTAATATAAACGACGGTGGGAAAAACTTTATCTTTGGATTGGGCGATGACATCGCGGAAATCCGGCTGGCCGACGAGAGTTTGGACGGCGGCGGGAGAAACCTGCCCCCAGGCAACGTTGAGATATATCGCTAAAATCACCAAGATGAATAACGACCGCTTCAACATGACATCCTCCCTTCAAAGAGGTTATGAAATTCAATGATTTTGTGCCTGAAAAAGCAGTTTACCGCCCCTCAATATGGCGGTCAAGGGCGTTTCGGACAGGGATGGGCCATTGATTTACCTGAACATCAGTAGTATTATACGGGGACAACGTGTTGTCGTCATCGAACGTTCATTGCTTATCAGAGTAGAACGGATTATGAAAAAAACAGGGTATTGGGTTTTCATTATTATTGTATTACCGGAAATGATATTGGGTCATGCTGCAAACATGTGCCTTGGTGATAATTATGATGAGGCCAAGGTTCCGAAGTTCACGCTGCCGGATCCTTTGGTGTGCGCGGATGGGACACGGGTGGCTGACGCCCAAACGTGGCGGGAGAAACGCCGGGGTGAGATACTCAAGCTCTTTGAGACGCAGATGTACGGTAAAGCACCCGGCCGGCCGGAGGAGATGCGGTTTGAGTTGTTATCCGAAGACAAGAACGCCATCCATGGACGAGCAACGAAGAAGCAGGTACGGGTATATTTCACGGCCGAACGTGATGAGCCGCATATGGACATGCTGATCTATGTGCCGAATCATGTTGAGGGATCGGCGCCGATTTTTGTTGGAGAGAATTTTCTGGGTAATCAGTCCGTTCAGATGGACCCGGATATACCCGTTACGAAACGGTATGTTATAGCCAATCAGGCGTGCGGCATTGAGGATCATCGCGCGACGGAGGTGAGCCGGGGAAGCAAGTGTTATCGTTGGCCGGTGTTGCGCATCATCATGCGGGGGTACGGATTGGCGACCATGTGTTGCGGAGACCTGGATGAGGATTATGACGACGGATTTCACAACGGGGTGCACCCGTTGTTTTATCGTGCCGGACAGACGCGGCCCGAACCGGATGAGTGGGGCACGATCGGGGCATGGGCGTGGGGATTGAGCCGGGCGATGGATTATTTTGAGACAGATCCGGATATCGACGCCAGGCGAGTAATAGTAATGGGGCATTCGCGGCTGGGAAAGGCGGCACTGTGGGCCGGAGCGCAGGATGAACGGTTCGCCCTGGTGATTTCCAATGATTCGGGGTGCGGCGGAGCAGCGTTGAGCAAACGGTGTTTCGGGGAAACAGTGAAAAAGATCAATACGGTGCGGCCGCACTGGTTTTGTGGGAACTTTCATCATTATAACGACCATGAAGAGGCACTGCCGTTCGATCAGCACATGCTGATAGCCTTGATAGCACCGCGGCCGGTGTATATCGCCAGCGCTGAGTCGGACAGAAACGCTGATCCCAAGGGTGAATTCCTGGCCGGACGGCATGCGGATTCGGTGTATCGATTGTTAGGGACGGATGGGATCGCCACGACGAAGATGCCGCCGATAGGCAAACCCATCACCAGCACCATCGGGTATCATATTCGTGAAGGCAGTCATGATATTACGGCGTATGACTGGGAGCAATTTTTGAATTATGCTGATATTCATCTGGCGAAGAAGACATGTGTAAAGTGATTTTGAACGCCCCATTTTGTTCGGGAGAATGAGTATTGGGGGGGGGTGGCAATGAGTGTACAATCCTCGGATTTTTTCAAGATCGGCTTTAGGTTACCAGGTTGGCGACCGAAGATTAATCGCTGGTGTCAAGGATGCTCATAAACGCCTCCTGAGGCACGGTGACATTGCCGATGGCCTTCATGCGTTTTTTGCCTTCCTTCTGCTTCTTTAAGACCTTCATCTTGCGGGTGACATCGCCGCCGTAGAGTTTGGCCGTAACATCCTTGCGGAAGGCCTTGATGGTCTCGCGGGCAATGATTTTGCCGCCTATGGCGACTTGCAGGGGGACTTCGAACTGGTGGCGGGGGATATTGCGGCGGAGGCGGATAAGAAGCCTGCGGCCGCGATTTTCGGCGACGGAGCGGTGGACAATGAGCGAAAGAGCATCGACGGGGATTTTATTAATCAAAATGTCAATTTTCACCAGATCGCTGGTTTCAAAACCGATCATCTCGTAATTCATCGTGGCGTAGCCATGACTGATGCCTTTGAGCTGATCGAAGAAATCATAGACGATTTCGGCCAGAGGCGCCTTGAATTCCACCAGGACCCGTGTGGCGCTGAGGTAATCCGTCTTGACATAGCGGCAGCGACGTTTTTCGGCCAGTTCCATCAGCGGACCGATGGAATCTTTGGGGGTGATGATTTCGAGCTTCACCATGGGTTCGCGCCACCCTTCGATATGGCTGGAATCGGGCAACTGGCTGGGCGAGTCGATGCGGAGGACTTCGCCCCCATGCGTCACCACCTCATAGCTGACGGTCGGCGCGGTCTGCACCACGGCTAAATCATTTTCGCGTTCGAGGCGCTCCTGGATAATGTCCATGTGCAAAAGGCCCAGAAATCCGCAGCGGAAGCCAAACCCCAAAGCCGGCGAGCTTTGCGGCACGAAGGAAAAACTGGCGTCATTAAGGCTGAGTTTTTCCAGGGCGGTCCTTAAATGGGAGTATTCCGTGGTCGCCGCCGGATAAAAATCGGAAAAGACCATCTGCTGGGGCGGCTGATAGCCCGGCAGCGATTCCGCCGCCGGCCGCAGGTCATCGGTAATGGTGTCGCCGATGGTCACATCCGATAGCCGGCGGATATTGGCGATAAGGTAACCCACATCGCCGGCGCTGAGGGTGTCAACTTTGGTCATTTCGGGAGTAAACTTACCCAGTTCGGTAATCTGATAGGCCCGGCCGGCGCCCATCATGCGCACTTTCTGACCGATATGGAGAATACCGCCAAAAACCCGCAAATAACAGATAACACCGCGGTACTCATCATAGTGGCTGTCAAAGATAAGGGCGGCGGTGTCTTTTTTTTGCCGTGCGGCGGGCGAAGGCATGAACATAATCACCGCATCCAGGAGTTCGGCGACGCCCTGGCCGGTTTTGGCGCTAACGTAAAAACATTCATTTTTTTTCAGGCCGAGAATATGTTCGATTTCCTCGGCCACCACTTCCGGCTGAGCGCCCTGAATATCGACCTTGTTAATGACAGGCAATATTTCGAGTTCATGTTCGAGGGCCAAATAGGTATTGGCCACGGTTTGAGCTTCGACCCCCTGCGTGGCGTCCACGACCAGCAGCGCCCCTTCGCAGGCCGCCATGGCCCGCGATACTTCATAATGGAAGTCCACGTGGCCGGGAGTATCGATAAGATTGAGCATGTACTGCTTGCCGTCGTGTTCGTAATGCATGGTGACGGCCGAGGCCTTGATGGTGATGCCCCGCTCGCGTTCAAGGTCCATGCTGTCGAGCAACTGGGCCTTCATCTCCCGCTCGCTGACGAGCTTGGTGATCTGCATGAACCGGTCGGCGAGAGTGCTTTTGCCGTGGTCAATGTGAGCAATGATGCAAAAATTACGTATATTTTCAATATCCATAAACCGCTGGTGTCCATAAACCTATAAACATTTGATACTAGCACCCCGCGGCGGCAGATTCAATCCTTTTCCGCAGACATCCTTTTCCGCAGACAAAGCGCCCCCGCCGGGATGGCCCCTGTTAGATTGTCCGCCAGGCATGTACCGGCGGGCGGCCGGACCGCCGGCGGGACGCGATATCAGCCGACGTTCATGGATTTCAGTTCGTCCATCGGATCATCCAGCGGAGATGTCGGCAGCCGGAGAATAAAGGTGGCGCCGATGCCCATCTGGGATTCCAGATCGATGGAACCGCCGTGATGGTCCACAATCACCGAACGCGCCAGGGCCAGCCCCTGTCCGCTGCCGACGCCGACTTTTTTGGTGGTGAAAAACGGGTCGAAGACGCGGCTTTGATGTTCCGGAGCAATCCCTGTGCCGGTATCGCTGACACGAATCTCCACATGATTATCTTTTTGGCGGGTGCTGATTGTAATGAGGCCTTTATCGGGCGAATTCTCCGGCAGTTTTTCCTTAATCGCATGAACGGAGTTAATAATCAGATTCAGGATAACCTGATTAATTTCGCCGACATGGCAGTTGACCAGGCCCAGGGCCGGGTCGAAGTCGGTATTTAAATCCGCCACATACTTCCATTCATTGCGCGCCACGGTGATGGTGCTCTGGATGGATTTATTCAGGTCCACGGGGCCTTTTTCCATGGAGCCGGGATGAGCGAATTCCTTCATGGCCCGCGCGATGGTGGCGACGCGATCCACGCCTTCAAGCGTCTGCTCGATGGCGCGGGGTATCTCCTCCAGCAGGAAATTCAGATCGCTCTGTTCGCAAAGGCTTTTCAATTCCCCAATCTGTTCCTCTGACTTTTTGCCCGCCAGCAGATCGTCGAGAAGATGCTGCTGCTTATCGATAATGGTAAGCAAATCATCGAAGGATTCGCGGACGAAAAGGGTGTTATCGCCGACAAACTGGGCCGGCGTATTGATTTCATGGGCGATACCGGAGGCCAGTCGGCCGATGGATTCCATTTTTTGCGCCTGCTGAAGCTGATGCTCCAGTTGTGACCGCTCGGTGATATCGCGGAAATTCCAGACCCGGCCAACAACACGTTCGCTGCGAACCAGCGGGTGCGACTGACGATCATAGATACGTCCATCCTTGAAATACAGATGGTCCGAGGTTTTTTGAGAGCATTGATGGAGTTCTCTCGTTTTGGCGCGGAAGGTTTCGGAATCGGTCAATTGATCCTGCACATAATCCAGCAATGCGGCTTCATCCCGCACCAGAATCTCTTCGGGAATCCGCCACATACGAATAAATTGCTGGTTGTAGTGCATGATTTTACCGCCTTCATCAACCACCAGAATGCCGTCGCCGGTTGATTCGAGAGTGGCGAATAAAAGTTCTTCGCTGGCTTGCAGATTCTCCTCGGCGTGGTGCTGCTGCTGCGACAGAAGAAAATGGGCGATTTGATCGGCGACTTCCGCGGCAAACGAAGCTTCGTCGCCCGTCCAGCGGCGCGGCGTATCGCTATGTTCAAAGCAAATAACGCCGACGGTTTCACCGGCCAGGCGAATGGGCGCATCCAGCATGGATTGGATATGCAGCGGCTTGATGTAGTTGTCGCTGAATTCCCGCGTACGCGCATCGGCCAGAGCATCATGAATGGCCAGCGCCCGCTCCCGACCTAATGCTTCATAATAGGCGGGGCATTCATCAATATCCAGAACCATATTATCTTCATGCCGCTCCGGGCCGGATTCATACAGGTCCACGCACTGCAGCATCCGCTGCCCCTGCGTAAACAGCCAAATGCTGCAGCGATTTGTCTCCAGGGTCTGGCCGGCAATGGTCGTAATACGCTGATAAATATCCCGTGCGGACAAACTCCGGTCGCCAATGGCATTCACCAACTGCACCATGGCCTGTTTCTGGCGACGGTCGCGTTCGAGGTGTTCCATTTTTTCCTGCTCGATGCGTTTGGAGGCGCTGATGTCAATAAACGTTTCCAGCAGATGCGGGCGATTCTGGTGCATAATCTGCACCACACTTTTCAGAATAGGAATATGCCGGCCGTTTTTATGAACCAGTTTTCGCTCGGAAACCTCCAGCGTTTGCCCCATATCCAGAATAGGACAGCTATTCTTTTGCGCCGGGCAAAGGCAGGTGGTGCATATTTTTCCTATGAGTTCATCTTTATCATACCCGCTGATTTTGCAGGCGTTTTCATTGACTTTGACGATTTGGCGGGTTTGGGCATCCACCAGCATGATTCCGCAGGGATTGTTTTCGATAAGAACTTCCAGATCATGCGTGCGCTCCTGGACCCGCTGTTCGAGCAACTGCTGATTTTCCTCCAGCCGTTTCGCCAGGGCGTTAAACCCCAGCGCCAGTTGGCTGATCTCATCGTCGCCGTTAATTTCCAGAGGAACCAGGCTTTGATGGTGATCATCAGTGGCATATTGACGAAAATGACGAGTCACCCGCTCCAATCGCTGGGCAATCAGACGGCGAAACAGCCAGACAATACCGCCCAGCAGAATCGCAAAAGCACCCAGCGTTATCAGCAATTGAAGTTGAAATTCGGCGGCGATAGCCTGGTTGGTTGAATGCAGCGGCAAAGCCACCGTATCTGTAGCAACAACCTCTCCCGCCGGCTGGTGAAATCCCGCCTTGTCTCCGTAGCGAGCCACCAGAGAAGCAGGAGCATCCTGCGGATGGCCGTGGCATTGCCGGCAATCACTCTGCATACGGCGGGCATGAAACCGCGCCAAATACGTCGTATCGTTCAGCGTTATTTCCCCCTGCCATTCCTTGACATCAGGATGGGTATTGAGATAATCAATAATGCGCTGTTCCTCCGGACCGGCGGCATTGGCCGGATTACGGGGATTGGTGGAAGAAAATTTCAGGATATAATCAGGATTGTTCTTCCGTACACGATCAAAGACTTCACGCGCCACATACGAGGTGGACATCGTTTCAGGTATAAATTCATCCTTGCCGACAAGTTCCTGGAAACGCGGTCGTATTTCCGCTTTGACATAGTCCCTCAAGGCTAAATCAAATTCCATGGCCAGCGCCGTATTATTGGAAAGGATATTGCGGCTGATCTCCCTGTTGGCTAAATGGCTGCTCAGCAGCAAAAAACTCGAAATAGCCAGTCCAAACAAGCCGGTCAGCAACACAAAACGATTACGAACACTCTTGAATGTCGCCATAACAATCCCTATAACAGTTTACCTATAAAAACCTGTTCCAACGGTTCCCGGCGATCTGTAACAACAAGTGAGATAAACAATTATCGGAACCGTTTACCCTGTTCCTTATAGTTCATCGGTATTTCGTATGAAGAAATTGCCTTAAAAAAAGACAGATATGGCGCTTGAGAAATCCCAACCATAAAAAGTATTGACTTTTACAGTTTTTCAAGCTAAAAGAATAAATTCGAGATTACTTACCAGGCCGGCTGGTGCATCTTGATAAGTATATGTTAAATATGAGGTTATATCTATTTCCTTGAGTGATCTGGATCAGCTTCGCGGGCAAATCGACCAGCTTGATGAGCAAATCATCGGCTTGCTGAACCGGCGCGCGCAGATTGTCGAGGAAATCGGCCATATTAAGCAAACACAGCAAGGCTCCCCCCCCATTTACTCGCCTGACCGGGAACGACAGGTTTTTGATCGTATCAAGGCCCTGAATAGCGGTCCGTTGCCGGATCGTTGCTTACTTGCTGTATATCGGGAACTTATGAGCGGTTCGTTCTTTTTGGAACGGCCTTTACGCATCGCTTTTTTAGGCCCGGAAGGCAGCTTTTCTCATACTGCGGCCATGCTAAAATTTGGCCAATCCGTCGAATATGAGCCATTGCCTGATATTACCAGTGTTTTTGATGAAATCACGCGGCAACATTGTGATTTAGGAATAATCCCGGTCGAAAATTCCATCGCCGGCGGAGTTATTGAGACGTTGGACTCCTTCATGGATACGACGGTCTCAATATGCGGTGAAGTGCTGATGGAAATTCATCATAACCTATTGGCAAACTGTAGCTTAAGTAATATTAAACAGGTGTTTTCCCGGCCGGAAGTATTCAGTCAATGCCGCCGCTGGTTGAGTGCGACCCTGCCAAAAGTGGACCTGTTTCCTACAGGCTCCAGCGCCGCTGCCGCCCAAAAAAGCTCCCAGGAACCCGGTTCGGCCGCCATTGGCTCCCGGCTGGCGGCAGAATTATATGGATTAAATATTGTTTGCGAAAATATTGAAGATGTGACCAATAATGTGACGCGCTTTCTGGTTATCGGGCGAGAATCCGCCCGTCCGACCGGGCGGGACAAAACCGCCCTGGTTTTCGCCACGGCGCATAAGGCCGGAGCGCTGGTTGATGTTCTTCAGGCGTTCCGCTACAACGGCGTTAATTTAACCAACATCGAGTCTCGCCCCAGCCGCAAGCGTCAGCGCGAATATTGCTTTTTTGTGGATTGCCAGGGCCATCAGGATGATACAAATGTGCGACAGGCCCTGGACGAAGCCCGTCGGCACTGTCTGCAATTATCCGTCCTGGGAAGTTTTCCTCAGGCGGTGGAAGTACTTTAGAAATTAAGCGAGATTAGAACCCTATGTTAATTATTTTACAATCCGGCGCACCCGATGATGTTCTGCAGCGTGTTGTTGAACGTATAGAACAACTGGGGATGCAGGCGCATATATCCAAAGGGGAATTTCGCACGATTGTCGGCGCCATCGGTGATGAAAATCCCCAGTTACCGGATATCCTGCGCAGTATCGAGGGCGTGGAAAACGTTGTTCCGATTATGAAGCCGTACAAGCTGGCCAGTCGGGACTTCCATCATGAAAATTCCACGGTTACGGTCGGGTCGGCAACGTTTGGCGGAGGAGCGCCGGTCATCATCGCCGGCCCTTGCGCCGTGGAAGATCGGCAGATGGTTCGACATATCGCCAAGACCGTCAAAGCCAACGGCGCTCATATGCTGCGGGGCGGGGCATTCAAACCGCGCACCAATCCTTACAGTTTTCAGGGCCTGGGAGAAGAAGGCCTCAAAATTCTGCAAGAGTGCCGCGAAGAATACGGCCTGCCGGTCGTTACCGAAATAACCGACCCGCGCAACGTGGAACTGGTTTGCCGCTATGTGGACATGCTTCAGGTGGGCGCGCGAAACATGTCGAATTTCGTGCTGCTCAATGAAATCGGCCAGGCTAAAAAACCGGTGCTGCTCAAGCGCGGCCCCAGTTCCACCGTGAAGGACTGGCTTTTAAGCGCGGAGTATATTCTCAGCGGAGGCAATAAAAACGTCGTCCTGTGCGAGCGCGGCAGCCGGGGATTTGAAGACGAGATGCGTTATACGCTGGATGTCGGGGCTATTGCTTTGGCGAAAGTGGATTCGCATTTACCCATTATCGTGGACCCGTCGCACGCGGCGGGACGTCGGGACCTGGTGGGGCCGTTGGCTCTGGCGGGACTGGCGGCCGGAGCGGACGGCATTATCGTCGAGGTGCATACCTGCCCCGACAAGGCCAAATGCGACGGTCCGCAGGCACTGACGGAAGAGATGTTCGCCAAACTGATGCAGCAAATTAACCATTTGAAAGACGCTATGGCCGTCATGGTGTCGTAAGCTATTTTCATCAAGGAGACGTGTTCATGCGAAAAAAATTTATCGCCGGCAACTGGAAAATGAATCTGGATAACACCGCCGCGACCGCTCTGGCCCAAGGGCTGGTGCAGTCACTCGGCGCTGTGACCAAGGCTGACGTGGCCGTGTGCCCGCCTTTTGTGTATCTTTCCGCCGTCGCCGCCGCCCTCAAAGGCAGCCCGATAGCCCTGGGTGCACAAGATGTATTTTATGAAGCTAATGGCGCCTTTACCGGCGAAATCAGCACGGCGATGCTTAAGGATGTCGGCTGCACGTACGCCATCATCGGCCACTCCGAACGGCGGCATGTCATCGGCGAAAGCAACGCCCTGATAAACCGTAAAACCCGCGCGGCGCTGGCCGGCGGCTTGTTGCCGATTCTCTGTATCGGCGAATTGCTCGAAGAACGTGAAGGCGGCAAAACCGAGGCCGTGCTGGAAAAACAGTTGCGCGAAGGGCTGGTGGATATCTCCGCGTCGGAGATGCGGAAAATCACGCTCGCCTACGAACCGGTCTGGGCCATCGGCACGGGCAAAACCGCCACGCCGCAGCAGGCCCAGGACGCCCACGCTTTCTGCCGCCAGGTGCTGGCCCGGATTTTTGACGGCGCTACGGCGCAATCGGTGCGAATCCAATACGGCGGCAGTGTCAAGGCGGATAACGCCGCCGAACTGCTGGGCCAGCCCGATGTCGATGGTGCGCTGGTGGGCGGCGCCAGTTTGAAAGTGAACGATTTTGCCGCCATCGTCAAAGCCGGAGCGGCATTATAAACCCTTACCCAGGGAAAATACCACAAACGGCCGACATGAATTCGGCCAGGAAATTCTGATAGAGGAGTATTTCATGGCGTTGCACATACTGGGATCGATTCATTGGTTGGCGCAAACGTTGGCTTATGTCTTAATGTTCATCAGCGTGGTGCTGATACTTCTGGTGCTGCTGCAAAAAGGCAAGGGCGGCGGATTATCCGCGGCGTTTGGCGGCGCCGGCGGCCAGAGCGCTTTTGGCAGCAAAACCGGCGATGTCTTTACCTGGACCACGATTGTCATCGTCGTTGTGTATCTGCTGCTGACCATCGTATTGACCAAGACGTTCAAGCCCATCTACAGCCAGCCGACGACCGATCAGATATCCACTCAGGGTGCGTCCGCTCCCGCCCCGACGGAAGAAGGCACAACCCCCGCCGAAGCAACGGACCAGCCGACGGACACTTCCGCCGCCCCCGACGCTTCTGCGACAACGGCGGAACCCTCCGCACCGGCAACCCCGCCGGCAACCACGGCCGCACCGGATGCGACAGCGCCGCAAACACCGCCTGCCGCCGAGGAACAATAATATCATGATTCATAGTATGACCGGTTTCGGCGATGCTCAGTATGAAGCGGACGGCGTCAGTTTTCTGGTGGAAATCCGCTCGCTAAACAACCGTTTCCTCAAAACTACCATCAAGCTGCCGGACCCCGTGGCTTTTTTTGAGCCGGTGGTGGAGCGTATGATCCGCCAGGAGCTTTCCCGCGGGTCGGTGACCTGCACCATTCACATGCGCCATGTAGCGGATAACGGCGCGTTTGAGGTGAATCAGGCGGCGGTGAACAGTTACCTGCGCAGCCTGCAACAGATACTGACGCTTCAGGCCGCCAAAGGTCCATATACCATTGACCTGGCGTCGCTGCTGGAACTGCCCGGAGTTACCGAATCACGCGAATATTCTCAGGCGGAACATGAACGGTTTCAGACCATTTTAACGGATTTGGTCGCGTCGGCCCTGAGCAACCTGCGGCGTATGCGCGCCGAAGAGGGCGCAGGCTTGGCCGAAGACCTCAATCGTCAGTGCACGGTTATCGAAGAAAATCTCTCGGCGCTGGGCGAGCTGACCGGCGAAGTGATTAAAAATTATCACCAGCGCCTCCAGCAGCGGGTCAACACGCTGCTGGCCGAAGCCAAACTCAAACTGGATGACGATCAGCTTGCCCGCGAAGTCGCCCTGTTCGCCGAACGCTGTGACATTAACGAAGAAATTCATCGGCTTCAATCGCATTTATCACAGTTTAGCCAGGCGATAGAGGATGAGCAGGAAGCCGGGCGACGGCTGGATTTTATCGCGCAGGAAATGCTGCGTGAAGCCAATACCATCGCCAGCAAGGCCAACGACGCCCGCATCAGCCGGCACGTGGTGAGCATCAAAGTCGCCATAGACCGTCTCAAGGAGCAAATTCAAAACGCGGAATAACGTTTCCCTGCGCGGAAGATTGACGATATGACCATCACTCCCTCAACCAAAAAAATCGGCCGGCTCTTCGTGGTCAGCGGTCCCAGCGGCTCGGGCAAGAGTACGCTGTGCCGTGCCGTCGCTGCGCAGGATAACGTGTATTTGAGCATCTCGGCGACAACCCGGCCGCGCGGCAAAGAGGAAACGGACGGCCAGGACTATTTTTTTATCACCGACGAGGAATTCCGCCGTAAAGTTGATGCCCATGAATTTCTCGAATACGCCCGCATCTTCGAACATTTTTACGGCACACCCGCCCAACCGGTGCTCCGGCAGGTCGAGGCCGGCCGCCATGTGATTCTGGAAATCGACGTACAGGGCGCCCGGCAGGTGTTTCGGAACTATCCTCAGGCGGTAGGCATATTGGTCCTGCCGCCGCATGAAGAGGCGCTGCGGGAACGGTTAGTTCGCCGCGGCCGCGAGGATAATGCCTCCATCACGAAACGCCTTGCTCAAGCGCAAACGGAAATTCAACAAGCCCGAAATGAAAAACATTACCGCCACATTATCGTTAATGATGATCTGGAACAGGCCGTCGCCGAACTGCGGCGGCTGGTGGCGGCATCGTGAACCCCAGGCTACGGCTTAAAGGAGAACTCTGACTATGATAGAAGGATTAAAAGGCGATGAAATGGTAAAAAAAGTCGGCGGTTCGTTCCGACTTACCGCTCTGATTCAGAGACGGCTCAAGGAAATCATTGAAGGTTCGCGCCCCCTGGTGGAACCCGCCGGCAAGACGCCGCTGGAAATCGTGGTCCAGGAAATCGCCGAAGACAAAATCGCCATCGACTACCAGAAAACCGAAGACCTCGCACGACCGGAAGTGATTGCTCCCGGCGCCGACCTGCATGGCGCCGCCACGCGCAGCGATTCACCCAAGGGTGCGCTGCGTCATGGCGATACGGGCGGCCTGACCACTTGATAAGGATTTCTTTGTGACACAGCGGCTGAACGGTTTTGAAATCGTGCTGGGGGTCAGCGGAGGCATTGCTGCCTACAAATCAGCCTGGCTGTGTTCGCAACTGGTGCAGGCCGGAGCGGGCGTCACCGTCGCCATGACCGACAACGCCTGCCGCTTCATCACCGAATTGACAATGGCAACCCTCTCCGGCCGGCGGGTCTATCGCAGCCTGTGGGCTGATGCGGCGGCGTATGACGTCGGCCATATCCGCCTGACCGAACGGGCGGATTTAATCGTGGTCGCCCCCGCCACGGCTAATATCATCGCCAAGGCCGCCGGGGGAATATGTGATGACCTGCTCAGCACGCTGCTGGCCGCCGCCGAATCGCCGATAGTGCTGGCCCCGGCTATGAACCAGCGAATGTGGGCCTCGCCCGCCGCCCGGCGGAATGTCGCCCGGCTGCGGGAAGACGGCTTTCATATCGTCGGCCCCGCCGAAGGACGGCTGGCCTGCGGCGATGTCGGGCCGGGCCGCATGGCCGAACCCCAGGACATTTTTAACGCCATCAGCGAAATCCTTGCCGGCCAAACTCCCAAAGCCAAAGCCTAAGCGGGGGCCATCATGGGCAAACCCTTACATATCCTGATTACCGCCGGCCCCACGCGGGAATATCTCGATCCCGTGCGTTTTATCAGCAATCCTTCCACCGGCAAAATGGGCTACGCCTGCGCCCACTCGGCAATCCGCCGCGGCCATCGCGTAACCTTAATCACGGGCCCGACGGCCCTGAAGCCTCCGGCCGGAGCGAACGTAATCCCTGTCGAAACCGGCGAACAGATGTGGCAGGCCGTAAGAAAAACTTATCCGCATTGCGATGCCGTTATCATGACCGCCGCCGTGGGTGATTTTAAACCCAAACGTCGGGCGAAAACCAAAATCAGCAAAACCCCATCCGGCCGCCGCGGCCTGACGCTCGAATTAATTCCCGCCCGCGACATCCTCGCCGAACTGGGCCGCCGCAAAAAACATCAGACGCTCATCGGCTTTGCCGTACAGGATAAAAATCCCCGCGTTAAGGCTCTGGCCAAGCTCAAGGCCAAAAACCTCGACGCCATCATCCTCAACTCCCCCGCCGCCTTCGCCGCCGACCGCACCACGGCCCATATCTTCGCGGATGGCCGATGGACATCCCATAAAAATGTCGCCAAAACCACCCTCGCCGCCGGTATCATCCGTCTGGCCGAAAAGTTGAAAAGTTAAAAAATGCTACAAGCACAATACAACTATCAGTTTGTGCTTTCAGGTTGCATTTTCGGGCGATTTTCAGCATAATACCCTATTCATAAGTCGGTTATTTACCGGCTTGGATCCCTAACGATAACGCATAAAAAGGGTTACGACGGAAAAGGAAAGGTTGGTTATGCTGGGTTGTCACATAGGACGGTTATTTCAGGTATCGGTCGGGGGCGGGTCGTATCAGGATGGTCTGGTCAGCGTCATTCAGGGCGTGCGGCCGGGGCTAAGGCTTTCGGAGAAGGAGATTTACGGGGATTTGCTGCTGCGCAAGCCGGGGGCGGATGAGCTTTCCAGCCCGCGCAAGGAGCCGGACCTGCCGGTGATTTATACCGGCGTTAATGCGGCCGACACCGTCGAAAATGCGGGCAACGCGGGCCTAACCAACGGCACGCCGCTAACAATCCTGATTCCTAATCTCGACCGGCATTTTATCCATATCAAGCAGTATCAGGACACCAACCGCACGCCCCGGCCCGGCCACGCCTCGTATGCTTCATTTATGAAGTACGGGCCGTGCGATGACGCCATCGGGGCGGGTTTGTTTTCCGGCCGTTATACCTCCACGATTGTCGCCGCCGGCTACGTCGCCAAGAAAATCCTCAACGAGCACGGTATTCAGGTATTCAGCTTTATCCGCGAAATGGCCGGGGTGCGCTGCCCGGATTTGGCCTCAACCGATATCTTCAAATACACCGAGGCGTATAAGCAGATGCGGCACGACCTGGATCCCTTCTATCAGGAGGTCTATGTCAAAGGGCGGGTAAAGCCGGAGATGCGGTTTTTGGAAAAAATGGCGGTTTTCGCGCAAATCGAGCAGGAAATTGACGCGATTCGGGACAAAACACCGCAAATTACATCCAAAATCGTGGAAGATAAATACGGCGTGCATCACGTGGTGCTCTGTCCCGACCTGAAAATCGCCCAGGAGATGCTCGACGCCTGCAACGCCATCACCCGCACGGGCGATTCCTCCGGCGGCATCGTGGAAGTCCGTGTGACTGGCGCGCCTATCGGCCTGGGTGAGCCGGTGTTTAACAAGCTCGACGGGGAACTGGGGCGGATGCTGGGTATCGGCGCGGTCAAGGGAGTGGAAGTTGGCGCTGGGTTTGCCGTCAAGGATATGACCGGCATTGAGTCCAACGACCAGATGCACAGCGAGAACGGCAAGGTGGTCTTCGACTCCAATAACGCCGGCGGCATTACCGGCGGGCTTTCGACGGGGCAGGATATTATCGTCCGGTTGGCCGTCAAGCCCACGCCCACCATCGACAAGGACCAGCACACCATCGACAAATACACCCTGGAGAACACCAAGTTGTCAGCGATTACCCGCCGCGACCCGACCATCGTCGGCCGTATCTGGCCCGTCGCCGAAAATTTCACCGCCCTGATTATCCTCGACGCCCTCATGGCCCATTACGGCTACCAGGCGTTTATGCACGAGGAATAGAGTGAGTATGTTTAAGGATTCAGATTATGGTGAATAATAACGATATTCAGACATTTGGTCGGCTCATTGGTCGGGAGTTTAATCCCCAACGGGTGATTTTATTCGGTTCTTATGCTCAGGGCCGTCCGGATCGGGATTCCGACGTGGATTTGCTGGTGATTATGCCACACGAGGGACCGGGCTGGAAGCTGGCCGCCTGCATTCGCGACAAGGTCAAACCAACGTTCCCCGTTGATATTCTGGTGCGCAGCCCCGAGGAGATTTCCTCCCGCATTGCCTTGGGAGATGCTTTTCTGCGGGAAATAACCGAACATGGCAAGGTGCTCTATGAAGCCTCTGGCTACAGAATGGATGGATAAGGCGGAAGGTGATTACTTAACCGCACAGCGTGAGTTGATGGCGTCTGATCGCCCCAACTACGATGCCGCCTGTTTTCATGCGCAACAATGTTGCGAAAAATATTTTAAGGCGCGTTTGGTTGCGGCGGATATCGCGTTCCCTAAAACGCATGATCTTGGTGTTCTACTGAATTTACTGACAGGGGTCGAATCCTCCTGGGAGTTTTTACGCAGCGATATAAATCAGCTTGCCACTCTTGCTGTCGAGGTAAGGTATCCCGGTTATCGCGCTGACGCCCAAACCGCTCAAGAAGCCTTACGAATAGCGTCTTTGGTGAGAAATACCGTTCGTCAAACCTTATAACGAGGGAGAGACGATACTTTCTGAATTATCGCCGGCATACATTCAAATAACATGGTTACTTTCCAAGTAAAGAAAGATACCCATTATGGAAAAACTCGACGTCAAGAAAACGCTGGCCCATCTGTATAAGGCTTCGGCAAAGAAGTGTGTGATGGTGGATGTTCCGGCCATGAAGTTTTTGATGATTGACGGGCAGGGCGATCCGAATTCGTCTCCGGAATTTAAGCAGGCGATGGAAGCTTTGTACGCCGCGGCCTACACAGCCAAGTTTCAGCTTAAGTTCGCCAAGGTCGGGCCGGAATATGTCGTACCGCCGCTGGAAGGCTTGTGGTGGATGGAAGGCGGCGGCTGGGACCCCCATCGCCGCGATAAGTGGTGCTGGACGGCCATGATTATGCAGCCGAATCACATCAAAGATAAACATGTCAAGCAGGCCATCGACGAATTGCGCCGCAAAAAGAATCCGCCCGCCCTGGACAAACTGCGTTTTGAGACGTTCGACGAAGGCCGCTGCGCCCAGGTGCTGCACATCGGGCCTTACGACGGCGAAGGCCCGACCATCGAAAAGCTCCATGCCTTCATTGCGGACGAAGGCTGCGCCCTCCGCGGCAAACATCATGAAATTTATATGGGTGATCCCCGCCGCACCGCCCCGGAAAAACTCAAAACCATCCTGCGCCAGCCGGTAAT
>CAZOCV010000003.1:0-5551 GCA_964578395.1 uncultured Pirellulales bacterium | reverse complement strand
GATAACAGGCGTTTACGCATCCGAATCGAATGGGGGCAAATCTCCACCAGTTCATCTTCCTGGATATATTCCAGGGACGCTTCCAGGCTCATTTTGCGCGCCGGACGGATATGAGCGGCGTCATCCTTGCCGGCGGCGCGCATGTTGGTAAGCTGTTTGGTCTTGATGACATTGGCGGGAATATCGTTATCCTTGCAGTGTTCGCCGACCACCTGGCCTTCATAAACCTGCTCGCCCGGCGAGATGAAGAAAAAGCCGCGGTCATACAGGGCATCGAGAGCGTAAGCGGTCACCTGCCCCGTGTGCGTGGCGACGATCACGCCATTGGCCCGACGCGGCACCGCGCCGCGCATGGGTTCATAGCGTTCAAAGGTGTGGTGCATAATGGCCCGGCCCTGCGTGGCGTTGAGCATGCGGCTGTGCAGGCCGAAGATGCCGCGCGAGGGAATCATAAATTCCATATGGATGAAATCGTTAGCACCGGTTTTGGCGTCCATTTTGACCAGTTCGCTGCGGCGGTCACCCATCAGACTCATCACGGCGCTCTGGCAGTCGGTAGGGCAATCAATCACCAGTAGTTCAATGGGTTCGTGCTGATGCCCCTCGATCTCGCGGACAATAACGCCGGGTTTGCCCACGCACAACTCAAAGCCTTCCCGCCGCATATTTTCCAGCAAAATGCCCAGATGCATCAGCCCGCGGCCGGACACAATAAATTCTTCCGGCGTTGCGCCCGGTTCAACCCGCAGGGCGACATTGCGCTGCAATTCCTTGTCCAGCCGATCCTTGATTTTGCGGTTGGTGACGAACTCGCCATCGCGTCCGGCGAACGGCCCGTCATTGACGCGAAAGGTCATGTGAACGGTCGGCTCGTCAATCGTGATAACCGGCAACGCGCTGGGCTGGTCGGGACAGGCAATGGTATTGCCGATATCAACGGGATCCAGGCCGGTCACCGCGCAGATATCACCTGCTTCGACCGTATCCACCTGCTTACGCCCCAAACCTTCGAATACATGCAGGTGCATTATCTTCTGCTGCGTATGGCGACCTTGCGAATCAATCACCGTCACCGGCTGGCCTTCCGTAAGTTTACCGGCAAAAAGCCGACCCACCGCTATACGGCCGACATAATCGGAATATTCCAAAAGCGTCACCAGCATCTGCGCCGGGGCGTCCGACACATCGGCAGGCGCAGGAATGTGGTTGATAATCGCATCGAAAATCGGACGCATCGACTTGCCGGGAACATCCAGATTGGTCGTGGCCCAACCCTGACGGGCGGAAGCGTAAATGATGGGAAAATCCAGCGCCTTATCATCGGCGTTAAGTTGCACCAGCAAATCGAATATTTCATTAACCACATCATGCGGCCGGGAATCGGGACGATCCACCTTATTGACCACCACCACCGGACGCAATTTATTCTCCAGAGCCTTATTCAGCACAAACCGCGTTTGCGGCATAGGCCCATCGAACGCATCCACCAGCAGCAGCACCCCATCGGACATTTTCAATACCCGCTCCACCTCGCCGCCAAAATCGGCGTGGCCGGGCGTGTCAATGATGTTGATTTTATATTCAACGCCCTCAGGCGTGGTATAATCAATAGCGCAATTTTTGCTGAGAATCGTAATGCCGCGTTCCCGCTCGAGCGGATTGGAATCCATAATCAGGTCATGATGATCGCCGGAAAGCCGGTCCAGCTCCTCGTTGCGAAACATGCCCGACTGGTAGAGCAACTGATCCACCAGCGTGGTCTTGCCGTGATCGACATGAGCGATGATGGCGACGTTGCGAATGTGTTGCACAAGGGTGCTCATAGCTTCAATATATCAAAGATTAAAAAGTAAAAATAAAAATGACAACATAAAACGTAAAAATAAAATTCAGAACCCGCCGGCCGCAATAGAACAGGATGTTAACCGCGGATTTTGTCCCGATTCCCGGACTTAAGGTTCTTTGGTACTTTTTGCTTTTTTATCTGTCATTTTGCGTTTTTTATTTTTACTCTTTGATTTTTCATCCGTGTCATGCCGTGACCTTCCGCCATTAAACTACTTGGCGGCTTGTTTTTGCTCACGACGGAGCGTGATAATTTCCTGAGCGATGCGGCTGGGGACGCGAGCGTAACGCGACATCTCCATGGTGAAGGTCGCCTCGCCCCGGCTAAGGCCGCGGACCGCAGTGGCATAACCGAACATGTTCGCCAGCGGCACTTCCGCCCGCACCACCACATACGTGCCGCGCGCTTCCGTTTCCAGAATCATGCCGCGCCGGCTGTTCAGGTCGCCCACGACGGAACCTTGATACTCCGTGGGACATTCCACCTCGACCTTCATAATCGGTTCGAGCAAACAGGGTTCGGTTTTGCGAAACACTTCCAGAAAAGCATCACGGGCGGCGATGCGAAAAGCCATTTCGCTGGAGTCCACGGTGTGATAAGAACCGTCGTCGAGGCACATCTTGCAGCCGACAATTTCGTAACCAGCCAGCGGACCTTCCTTCATCGCGGCCATAAAACCCTTGTTCACGGCGGGAATATATTCGGTAGGAATGCGGCCGCCGGAAATGTTGTCTTCAAATTCATAAGTGGCATCAGCGCCCGCCGGCAGCGGAATCATGCGGCCGACGACATGGGCGAACTGGCCCGAACCGCCGGTTTGCTTTTTGTGGCGGTAATTATAAGCAGCTTCAATGGTTGGCGCTTCGCGGTAACTGACATTGGGAGCGCCCACCGTCACGCTGGCTTTGTATTCCCGGCGCATCCGCTCGACATAAATGTCCAGGTGCAACTCACCCATGCCGGCAATGATGGTCTGACTGGTTTCCGGATCCGTCGAAACCCGGAACGTGGGATCTTCCTTCATAAAGCGGCTCAATGCCTTGGCCATACGATCCTGGTCGGCGGAACTGGCCGGAATAATCGCCAGACTGATGACCGGTTCGGCCACAAAAATACTTTCCAGAGAATAATTCACGCCCTCGCCGCAAAACGTATCACCGCTGGCGCAATCCACCGCCAGCAAAGCGATAATGTCGCCGGGACCGGCATCAGAAATTTCCACACGATCATTAGCGTGCATCCGCACGATGCGGCCGATGCGTATGGATTTATTCGTGCGGGCATTACGATATGTGCCGCCGCGTTCGAGGCGGCCCTGATACACCCGCACGTAACTTAGCTGGCCGAAAGTTTCATCGGTAATCTTGAACGCCATCGCCACCAGCGGCGCTTCGGGATCACTGACCAGCGGCGTCTCCGCGCCGGTATTGTCATGGTCGCGGGCGAAATACTGGCGGTCCAGCGGGCTGGGCAGATAAGCACACACCGCATTCAGCAGGGGCTGCACGCCCTTGTTTTTGAAGGCCGACCCCATCATCATCGGCACAATATCCCGGTTAATGGTGGCTTCACGAATCGTCTCACGAATCATGGCTTCATCAACGGGCTGCTCTTCGAGCAATTTTTCCATTAACTCATCATTGAACATGCTCAAGTCTTCCAGCATGTCATGACGGGCTTGCCCGGCGGCCTCCATCAGGTCCGCGGGAATATCACTGCATACGACCGTCTCCCCGTTAGCGCCGTCAAAGGTCAGGGCTTCCATCGTCACCAGATCGATGACGCCGCGAAACGTTTCACCACAGCCTATCGGCAGTTGAATCGGCACCACGTTCAGCCCCAGTTTTTCCTCCAGGTCGCGGCGCACCCGTTCGGGATCCGCCCCGACGCGGTCCATTTTATTAATGAACGCGATGCGGGGTACGCGATAACGGTTCATCTGGCGGTCCACCGTAACCGACTGGCTTTGCACGCCCCCTACCGCACACAACACCATAATCGCCCCATCCAGCACTCGTAACGAACGCTCCACTTCCACGGTAAAATCCACATGGCCGGGCGTATCAATCAGGTTTATCGAGTGATTGCGCCACTGAACCTGTGTGGCCGCGGAGGTAATCGTGATGCCGCGTTCCCGCTCCAAATCCATAAAATCCATCGTCGCCCCGCCTTTGCCGTCATGCACCTCCTGCATCCGGTGAATCCTGCCCGTGTAATAGAGAATTCGTTCACTGAGGGTGGTTTTGCCCGAATCAATGTGAGCCGAAATTCCAATATTTCTTATTTTGCGAATATTTTCCATTTTCAGTTACTGCTTTTCTATCCTAATTCCTTGTAAAAAAACAACTTACACATCTACCCGTCCAGGTCCTGCCAAACCGGTTAACTATACCCGTCCGGGGGATCGCCCGCCCTGGTGTGTGCCCCTCTGCCCGGGTGGGAGGGTTTACCCTGATGGGCAAGGACACACGTTTCTCCTCGCTGAAAATTTATCGAGTCCTTTATGATATCGGTCTTTTAATATTAATCAAGTATAAAATTATGAAAAAATTACAATTTGCCTGCATGAACTCCCTCTATTAACATCACACAGGTAGAATATATGGTACGACATTGACCTGCAGCGAGCCGAAAATGGAGCAAAGTGCGTATGTCAAGCATTTACAATAAGTTAGAACGCTTATGTTTTCTCGTCGTGCTTTTTGCAGCCTCTCTGGCTTGGGCCCAGCCGCGTAATGTGGTCATTCTCATCGGCGATGGCATGGGCTTTGAGCAGGTTAAGGCCGCCAGCCTGTTTGCACATGGTGAGGAGGGCAAACTGTCCTTCGAAGCCCATTATAAGGGCGAATTACACACCCATTCGGCCAATTCCTGGGAAAGAAATGGCAACTGCACGGACTCTGCGGCCTCCGCCACCGCGATGGCCACAGGCAACAAGGTCAATAACGGTGTTATCTCCGAAAATGAACAGGGAGAACCTTTGCCTACCGTACTGGAAATCTTTCGGGACAAAGGCAAGGCTACCGGCCTGATTACCACGGTCCCCCTTTCCCACGCTACCCCCGCCGGTTTTGGCGCCCACGCCGCCAGACGCCACAATTACAGCGATATCGCCAATGATTACTTCACCCAAACCCGGCCCAACCTGCTGTTGGGCGCTTATTATGGCGACGGCAAAGGCGTCACCCCGGAAAAGGCCAAAGAAGCCGGCTACTCGGTCGTCCGCAACCGCCAGGAACTTAATGAGGCCGCCGCCGGAATCACTACCGATACGGTGAACACCGCTGTCTTTATCAGCGGTCAGTTCAGTCCCAATAAAATGCCCGATGAATATGAAACCAGCGTCAAGGTCCTCCGCGACGGCATGAACCCCGCGGAAACCTATGATGTCCTGCCGCACCTGTCGGAAATGACGGCGGCGGCGCTAAAGATACTTTCGCAGGACGCCGACGGTTTCTTCCTGATGGTCGAAGGCGGACGAATTGACGGCGCCTGCCACGGCAACAACATTGCCGGCTGTATCTACGAAACGGTGGAATTTGACCGTGCGGCAAAAATCGCTCTCGACTTCGCGGCTCAGCGTGATGATACTCTGGTCATCATCACCGCTGATCATGAATGCGGCGGCTTTTTTGTCACTAAAAACCTCGGCAAAGGCTACTTCCCCCAAGTGGTCTGGGGACGCACCGGCCACACCGGCCTTAA
>CAZOCV010000002.1:0-41446 GCA_964578395.1 uncultured Pirellulales bacterium | reverse complement strand
GTGGTATGGGAGCGGCTGGCGCGTGTGGTCAAAAAAAACCTCCGCCGTCTGGTCCTTGATGTTCTCCGCCGGGCGTTTTTCGAGCGGGGCCTGCCGCTGGTCCATAAATGGTACTGGCCGGGCCAATCCCGTTCGGTTTTTTGTTTTCGCGGAGATATGGACGGCGGCCCGGTCGAAAATCTTCGTTGTTATCTGGACACGGTTCGGCCGTTTGCCGGTAGTGTTACCCTGTTTGTCTGCACGTCGTTATATCAGAAAAATCCTGAAATCATTAAATCCCTGATTGACGCCGGAATTGAAATTCAGAGCCACACCCATTGCCACTATGTATTTTCCGAAGGCTGGACCAATAACCGAAATCTGGAAAAAGCAGAACATTTTCTTGCGTCTCTGGGCGTGAAAACCTCCGGCTTGGTGGTGCCTGCCTATTTCTGGCACCCATCATTGCATACACTTTTGGAAAAACGGGGCTACCGCTACGCCAGTTGTTTTGGCCTGGGTTACGACCATCTTCCTTATTATCCTGTTGTTAATGGGCGAATAAACCCCGTTCTGGAGATACCTTTTCATTGTGTAGGAGATTTTTTACCCAAATTCAACATAGAACTGGACGGCCCGGTTACTCGTAGTTTCTTTGCCGAACTAATAGCTAAAAAATATGCTGCCGGAGAACCCATGAATCTGTATGGCCACCCTGATATGTCCGGCCGGCTGGGAAGCACTCCGGCACTGGTGCGTTTCATATATGAACAAGCCATGTCTTTTCCCAATATATGGACCGGCCAAATGGGACAGTTGGCATCCTGGTGGCATCGAAAAAGCCAGTTTGCCTTTGAGCCTTTTTTTGATACAAAGCGGCAAAGTTTGATTTGCCGTTTTCCCGCCGGGCAGGATTTGCACACGGATAGGCCGGCGGCAAGCATCCATATGCCGGATGGGTCCTGGCGGCTGGTTGACTTTTCTGATTGTGGCGGTTCGGGTATTCCCATAGATCAGATAAAAATCGGTGCCCCTTTGAGCTTGCCCCGGCTAACAGAGGTGGGCGAAGTCATATACGCGCCGGGAACCCCGTCGTTTCGCAGGAAATTATGGCAACATAAAAATAATTGGACTCGGCGAATCAGGAAATACCGGGAAATTTATTTCGGGAGTTAATAATAATGCCAAATCATACGATAAAGAATATATGAATATTCTGCATATTTCCGCGTTATCCATCTGGCCGATTAAGGGCAAAGGGGGGATGCCGTCATTGTACGAGACGCTGGAAGGACACCGGCGGGGCGGGCATGAGATTACGGTGATTTTACCGCAGTATGATCTTTTTGGTGCGGAGCAGGATCGTATTGAAATTCCGCCGGGCACGGAATACGAGGTGTTTTTCGCCCCGTGCCGCTGGCTGGCGGCGGTCAAAGAAATTCGCCGGTTCGCCAAACCCGCCGGCGGCTCCAATGAGCTGGCCTTTCCGGTGCGCTGGGTGCTTAATATGACGATTTTTGTACTGTTGACGGTCAGTCTGGTTCTGGCGGCACTTCGCGTGCGGCGGCGAACCAGAAAAAAGTTCGATCTGGTCTATGCCCACAATCAATACACCGCCCTGGCAGGGCTGATTTTGCGGGTCCTGTTTCGTGTGCCGAATGTCACCCGGCTGTACGGCACGTTTCTGGCGGATTTGATGAATCGTCCGCTGGTGTGGCTGCGGTATCCGACGGCGGCGGCCGGGTATCTGGTTCCCAGCCGTCTGCTGATTTGCGGCAACGACGGCACGCGCGGCGACGAGGTGGCGGAAAAATTGAAAATCGAACCCCGGCGATTCCGGTTCTGGCAAAACGGAATCGATCCGCCCCGGGCGCCTGTACAGATGACGTGGGAAAATTTTCTTACTCTGGCGCCGACGAATCTGCGCACGGATAGCGTCTGGGTGTGCAGTTGCTCACGGCTGAGCTACTGGAAACGCCTGGATCGCATGCTCAAGGCCGTACAGATATGCCGCGCTGCCGGCGGCGACGTTCAATTACTGGTTGCCGGCGACGGGCCGGAACGTGACGCACTGAAAAAACTGGCCGATACGCTGGGCGTTGCGCCGGCGATTGTCTGGCTGGGCGCCATGGAGCACGAACGCATCTGGGCATTGATGCATGTGTGTGATATTTTCATGATTACTAATGATGTGACCAATCGCTGCAATCCTCTGTACGAAGCTATTTACGCCAATTTACCGGTGGTGTCCATACGGGACCGCTCCACGCAGGATTTGCTGATTCATGATCACAACGCCCTTTTGGCGGCCGCCGATGATGTTGAGGCCCTGGGAGGTTTTCTGGAAAAATTATGCCGGGATTCCCAGTTGCGGCAGCGTCTGGGGTCGGCTCAAAAAGAAACAGCGGCGACCTTCTGGAGTTGGCGCGAACGTATGGAATGTGAAGTACGGGAACTGGAAAAATTAATCAAAACGTCATAAGATAAGGTATTCGTAAAAGTTAACGGCAGCTTATTGGGACAATGAATCGAAAATGTTCAGCATTTGAAATATCATGGCTATAAAAACAATTTTATTCGTAATCGGGTTTGTCATAGCGGCGGGCGGCGCTATTTTCTTGCCTATGACGGGGGTTCTGGGATACATGCTGCATTATTGCCTGGGACCCGAACGACAGTGGTGGGCGTCATCGGTGAACCAGCTGGACATTCGCTATTCCTATACGCTGGCGCTGGCGACCGCTGTCGGCTGTTTATTGAATTGGGGCAAGCTGCGCCGCGATTTCAGCGGCGCTTTTCTGCAAAAAAGTGAAAAAATAATTTTAGTATTTCTGGGGTTAACCTGGCTGACCGCGCAGATAAGCGCCCAAACCGTGGGCCGTTACACAACGGTTGACCCTCCGGAGCTGAAATTGACGAAAGTCGTTATTTTTATTTTTCTCATGAGCCACATCATCACCTCCCTGAAGCGTTACGATTATCTGGTGTGGGCGCTGGCCCTGGGAGTATTATTTCTGGGATTGCAGGCCTGGGATACGCCGCGCAGCGCATTTTCGGGAGGCCGCCTCAACACCATTGGCGGGCCGGATTTTTCCGAATCAAACTATCTGGCGGCATTTCTGGTGGTGGCGTTGCCGATTTTAGGCGCCCAGTTTTTACGGACCGGCTGGCTCGGTAAGCTGTTTATTCTGGTGTCGGGCGCTTTCGGCGTTAACGCCGTGATATTGACGCGCAGCCGCGGCGCCTTGCTCGGCGCCGGTATCGGCGGATTAATTGCCCTGTTCTTGTCGCCGCCGCGCTATCGACTGAAAATCATTGTGTTGATGATAGCGCTGGGGATTGGCTGGTTTTTGCTGACGGATCCGCAATATCGCCAGCGGATGAGCACCATTACCCGTGACGATGAAAGTCGGGATACGTCCGCACAAAGCCGTGTGGAACTTTGGAAAGCGTCCGCGAAAATGCTCAAGGACCATCCCCTCGGCGTCGGTCCGGGAAATTTTTATCAATATATTGGCCACTATAACCCGGCTCTGGCCGGACGCGACGCCCATAACGCTTTTGTGCGCTGCGCCGCGGAACTGGGCGTTCAGGGAATTGTCGTTTATGTCCTCATCTATCTCGCCGCCATCCGATTGATGCGGCAAAGAATCAAACAGACCAAGGATTATGAAGCGTCGCGCTGGCTGAAGGAATCTTTGCCGGCCTATGGCGCCGCGGTGTCGCTGTTTACCCTCATCGGGTGCAATCTCACCATTTCGCTGCTGTATGTGGAATGGCCCTGGTGGTTTTTAATTATCCCGGTATGCCTGCATCGCGCGGCGGGAAATCTGGCGCGGGATGAAAATGAGGCCAAACTGGCGGAATCGGTTCGGGCTGAAAAACCCAAAAAAATAATGCCGAAAAAGAAAACTGCGCTGCATCGCGCGCCGAACTCATAATGATGCGCGGCATATCCGCGTTAGATATTACAGGAGCCGTCATGCGTGTTCTTCGTCGAGCTGTTCTGGTGATAACGGAACTGCAGCCGGGCGGCGGCGAGCGCGTTGTTGTTCATCTGGCGGAGGGCTTGCACCGCCGAGGCATTGAAACTCTGGTAATCTGCACCCGCCACCCCGGCCCGCTGGCGGAACAATTAAAAACCGTTCCCGTACCGGTCGAATCGCTTGGCTCCCAGCGCGGCTATGATTTATTTTTGCTTTATAAATTGAGGCGGCTGCTGCATAAATGGCATCCTGACGTCATCAATGTACATGATCGCGCATCACTGCCCTATGTGGCGGCGGCTAATTTCGCACGGCGCACACCCGTGGTTTATACCGGTCACGGCCTGCTATTCGGACAAAGCCAGCGTCCGCCGTTTCGCTACCGCTGGATTCGGCCGGGTCTGGCCGCCATGACGGCGGTGGCCGAGGAAGCCGCAACAAAACATCGCCGCCATTTGGGCTGGACGCGCGAGATTACGATTATTCCCAATGGAGTGCCCGATATATCTCCCGATCCCGCACGGCGGGAAAAAACTCGCCGCGAACTCGGCATTGATCCCGGAACCATCGTCTTTCTGGCGGTGGGCAACGCCCGTCCCGAAAAAGGGTTTGAATTGCTCATACGCGCCGCCGCTGGTGTCGGAAGTCCGGCCGTCGTTATGATCGCAGGCCAGATTCAGGATGATGCGTACGGACGAATGCTGCGCCAGGAGCAACCTCTGGCGGGCGAGCGGGTTCGCTTGCTGGGATTTCGCTCCGATACCGCCGCGCTGTATTCCGCCGCGGATGTTTTTGTTTTGTCCAGCCGCAGCGAAGGTCTGCCTATGGTGGTGCTGGAAGCGATGATGGCGGGTTTGCCGGTAATCGCCACGAGGGTCGGCGGATTACCGCAGGTGATTAGCCCGGAAACCGGTGTGCTGGTCGATTCCGAAAATGTCGAACAACTTCGTGACGCGATGAACGCCTTATTGGCCGACGGTGAACGTCGCCGCCGTCTCGGCGCTGCAGCGCGAGCCGCCGCCCTGAAAAATTACAGCGTTGATGTTATGGTCGATGGTTATATAAAGGTTTTTCAAACGCTGACGGCGTAAATAAGATATGAAGGTTTTATCATTAAGTTATTGTTTTCCCAACGCTCTTCAGCCGACGTGGGGCGTTTTTGTCGAACAGCGTTTGGCGGCGTTAAGCCGCCGGGCGGAGCTGCAGGCGGTTTCGCCCATACCCTGGTTTCCGCTGCTTTCCCGACGTGGGGGCAAAAGTTTGCCGGAAAAAGAAATCTGGCGCGGCCTTACGGTGCACCGTCCCCGGTTTTTCTATATTCCCGCGGTGTTTAAATCGCTGGACGGCTGGTTTTATGGCCGGGGATTGGCCCGCTGGCTGAAACACCTTTGCCGACAGTGGCGGCCGGATATTCTCGACGCCCATTTCGTTTGGCCCGACGGCGTCGGCGTAGCGCATCTGGCCCGCCAACTCAGCATTCCCTATACAATTACGTTGCGGGGCAAAATCTACCCCTGTCTGGAAGTGCCTTCGCAGCGCCGCCAATGTGCTGAAGCTCTTATCGGCGCCGCCGCCGTCATCAGCGTATCCTCACCGATGGCCGACGAGGCCCACAAACTGGGCGTGCCCCACGAACGCCTGTTTGTCATTCCTAACGGCGTTGATACGCAGCGATTCACGTCCCGTGACAAAATCGACACACGCAAACAATTGGGCTTGCTCCTGGACAAGCCGCTCGTCGCCGCCATTGCTCATCTCAAGCCCACCAAAGGACAAGGCGAACTGGTTCGCGCTATGCAGCAACTGGATAAGGATGTTCATCTGGTCCTTATCGGCGGTGAAGCCGTCCGCGGTTATAGCCGCGAACTGGAACAGTTATGTGTCTCATGGGGCATTCGTCAGCGCGTGATATTCGCCGGCTGTCAGCCTTATGATAAAATTCCCCTGTACTTCAGCGCCGCCGATGTCAGCGTGCTGGCTTCCTATCGGGAAGGCTGCCCCAATGTGGTGCTGGAAAGTCTTGCCTGCGGCACACCCGTTGTGGCTACGCGCGTGGGTGCGGTTGCGGATTTGATGGCCGTACCTCAGGACGGGCAAATTATCCCGCCGCGCGATGCAGATGCCCTGGCGGCCGGGCTGAAAAAGGTGCTTGAGGATGTAAAACAACCCGGTTATCGCGTTACGGCCCAAGCCGTAAAAACCTGGGACACGGTTGCCCAACAGGTCTATAATATATTCGAGAAAATTGTATAACGTCCTATAATCATTAATCCGGCAAGAGAAAAAATCGCATGAAGTGTCTTAAACAACCTCCTCCCACCCGCAAACCCCGTTCTCATCGTGTGTTAGCTCTTTGCGGCGATACACAGGTGGGATTATGGATGGTGCGCTGCCTGAGCCGCTGCGGCCTGGAGGTGTATGCCGTATGCCGCAGCCCCCAGGGCCTGTCAGCACATAGTCGATATGCCGCCGGCGCCTGGATGCTCACGCCAAACGCTTCGGCGGAGGATCTGGTCGATGAACTGCGCATCCTGGCCTGTGAACTGGATGTCGGGTCCATCATGCCCATTTCCGAAGGTTATCACAGCACCCTTATCGCCCACCGCGAACGTTTCGAGCCGGATATTCATCTGTTTTCTCCTCAGCGAGAACCTTTCGAGAAGGCCACCAATAAAGATTTCATGCAGTCTCTCTGCCGCGAATTGTCTATTCCGGTTGCCCGCGGCACGACGCTGGACAAACTCATCGCCGAAGGCGGTGAAAGCCTGCGTTTCCCGCTGGTGCTGCGCACTTCACGGCAAAATGATAAATCCACCCAATGGGCGCCCTGGAAAGCCGCTTATGCCCTCGATAAAAATCAACTCCGCACGCTGCATGAGCAGGTTGCCGCCGTCGCGGACAACGTCGTGGTGCAGGAATATCATCCCGGCGTTGAAGATCACGTTCAAATCCTCATGCACCGCGGCCGTCCCTTTATGGTCGGTGAATACATCGGCGAGCATCACATGCCTCTGGCCGGCGGCGTTACGGTGCAGCGGGTGTCCTGCCGCCACGAACAACTGATAAACAATGCGGTTCGCCTGCTGGAGGCCATTAGCTGGGAAGGCATCGCCGGGGTGCAGTTTCACTATGACACCGCTGCCAATCGCTACATCTTTCTGGAAATCAATCCGCGTTTTATCGGCGGTTTGCCCACGGTGATTATGGCGGGTTTCCCCGCGCCGTTTCTGCTTTGGCAAAGCTGGTTCGAGCCTGATAAAATGCGGCCCGCGCCGTATCAACTGGGCCTGCGCACCCGCATTCTCGGCGGCGACGCCAACTGGATGATCGGCATTATGCGCGGCGACGAACTGCCGCCCGGCCAAAAACGGCCCGGTCGTATTTCGGCGGCGGCTCGTTTTCTCTTTAACTGTGGACCGTGGACAAAAGACGATGTGTTTATACTCGGCGATCTCAAGCCCTTCTGGGTGGATTGCCGCAATATGGTGCGGCGGCTGAACGCCAAATCATTTGATATCATCGGCCAGGCATGAGCGAACAACCTGTTCCAAAACCAGGTGTTTATCTGACTATCGACGTCGAGTGCAGCATGGGCGGCGCCGGCGGCAATCCCGCTTTGCGCCCCGTTCCGCCCCGACGCGCCGTCTGGGGCCGTTATGAGGACAAGGCCTGGGGCATTCCGCTGATTGTCGAAATTCTCCGATGCTATGGGCTGGCCGGCACGTTTTTCCTCGACGCCTTCGTTGACGAACAGGGTTATGCCGGCGAAAGCGAACCTATCTGCCATTATCTGTGCGAACGCGGCCACGATGTGCAACTGCATATTCATCCCGGCCACAAATTTTACGCCCTCCGCCAACAGGGCCAGAATCCGCCTCGTTCCGACCAGATGGCCGATCTTCCGCCAGATTTACAGCGTTCGTTATTGGAGGAAGGCGCAGAACGCCTGCAGCGCTGGACCGGGGCCAAACCTATCGCTTTTCGCGCCGGCAATATGGGCGCATCTCTGGAAACGCTCGAACTCCTTGGGGCTGCTGGCATCCCCATCGACAGCAGTTACACCTTTGCTTTTGCCGGCGGTCAGTGCCCCTTTCCGCCATCCGATCCTTATAATGGCTCGCGCTGGTATGGCCCGGTTCTGGAGATGGCCTTCTCCGGTTTTTACCAGCGGCGCATTCCCGGCCTCAAGCCCGCCAAGGTGCTAGACCCGATGGGGATATGTTTTGAGGAATGCCAGGCGCTCATCCGTCATTTGGCGCGCGCGGGCATCGACGCCGTGCTGATACTGCACAGTTTCAGTCTATTTAAAGTAAAAAACAAACAATATGACGGCGGACGTCCCAATCATATCATCATCCGTCGTTTTGAGCGGCTTTGCCGCTGGCTGGCGGCGGCCGATGTCCCGCTGCATGTGACGACCTTCACGGATTTGCATCGTCGGTTGCGCGACGGAAACTATCAGCCCAAAACCGCCCCGCCGCCGACGTTGTCCGGCGTCCGCGCTGTAATCAGAAAAGGTGTGCAGGCGTATAACAACATCTATTGGACCTGAGAAGGGATTGATTCTTATGCTTCCTTGCCTGGCGAGAACATTTTTTCGTATTCAGGAGCGACTCCTGGGGCGCAAAACGTTTGCGATTTACCAGGACCTGATGCAGAGTCAGTGGTGGCCGCGCGAAAAACTGGACGCTTTGCGCCTGCAGCGGTTGGGGCACATCGTCAATGCGGCTTATCAGCATACCCCCTTTTGGCGCAAGCTGATGGATGAGCACGGCATTCGGCCGGACAGTATCCGTTCGCTCGATGATTTGCGGCGTTTTCCTCTGATTGATAAATCCGTCCTGCGCGAAAATCGTGAGCAGATGGTCTGGCGGGAAGAAGGCCCGCGCGTCAACCTCGTGCGCACCAGCGGCTCCACCAACGAAGCTCTCCAGTTTTATACCTCCTCCACCCGTGAAGCCCACATCAACGCCGCCCGTATGCGCGGCCATGAATGGGTGGGCGTGCGCCGCGGCGAAAAAGAGATGTACTTCTGGGGGTCGCCCGTGGAACTGAGCAAACAGGACCGTATCAAACATTTCCGCGACCGCCTCATCAACGACGGCCTGACCAACGGTTTTGAACTAACCCCCGAACGGGTGGCCGGCTACATCGAATACTGGAAACGCTGGCGGCCTAAATGTATTTTCGGTTATCCCAGCAGTTTTGTTTTACTGATTAACATGGCCCAGGCGCAGCATATCGACCTGGCGGCCTTGAAGAATCATCACGGATTGAAAGTTATCTGCACCACCTCGGAGATGCTTACCGACGTGGACCGCGCTGCGATTACGGGGGCGTTCGGCGTCGAGGTTTACGATTCTTATGGCCTGCGCGAAGCGGGGCTGGTCGGCCATGAATGCCAACATCACACCATGCACACCATGGATGAGCAGCTTATTCTCGAAACGATTGATCCCGCTACGCTCCGTCCCGCCGACGGCGAGGGTGAACTGGTCGTCACCAACATCATGGGGCCGGCCATGCCCCTGTTCCGCTATCGCACCGGCGACATTGTCACCTTAAAAAATGAACCGTGCCCCTGCGGCCGAAAACTGGGGGGCATTGCCATCAGCGGCGGTCGTATCGCGGATTTCGTGGTGACGGACAAGGGCAAATGGGTGGTAGGCTATTCCTTTATCTATATCTGCCGCTCCGTCAAAGGCATCGTGAAGTTTCAGGTGGTTCAGGAACGCATCGGCGAGATTCGTATTTGCCTGGTGACGGATAATCAATTCCCGCCCGATGGCAAAGAGCAGGTGGAAAAAGCCGCCCGCGCCCGCCTGCAAAGCACCGATACTATTATCGTTGAACAGGTGCAGGACATTGCCCCGGCGCCGTCAGGTAAATATCGCCCCGTTATCAGCAAGCCCGCGCAGGAACTCCGCGGCCGAAATTCCGATACCCTTTAACCCCCGCCGCCAGAAACGCCTTAATCCTTATGACGCTGAGGCATCTTTCGCTTCATTCTGAATCCGCTGGTACGCGATAAAATTCAAATCGTAAAAGCCCAGGCCCATGCTGTAGGCCGTTTTCAGATATTCGCACTTTATGGTTTCCTCTGCGCCTCGCGGCAGCGACTGATCCTGCCGCGCCCGCTTGAGCAATTCCAGTCCTATCGCGTCCAGGGCCACCGGGTCCCGCGAAAACAGCAGTGACCCGTATTCCCATATATAGCTCATGCGAACTTCCGGACCGCCGTAATATAAGACGCGCAGCGCATTCATCAGGTGCAGCCGCACCTTGCCGCGAATCTGAGGCATATTGTAAATATCCGTCAAAAACGGATCGCCGCCGTTAAGATAAAAACGCGCCGGGCGTTTTATCATCGGCCAGCCCAGGTTCGCAATCGCGCCGCGCAAGCCGATGATGTTGTCATCCATCAGGCTGGGCACATTAATAATGGCCGTAACCTCCTCCAGCCAAACCGGCAGATAATCTTCGCCGCTGCCAAAATCCTGCGTCTGCGACTGCCAGCCATAACGGCAAGGTCGCGTTCCCGCCGGAATCGATTGTGAATCCGCCAGGCCGACCACCATGATGTTGTCACGTTTGAAATCCGCCGCAACCAGACTCTCCACCAGCACCTTCGCTAACACGTCATTGCTGGATAAACTGTTGTCGGCCAAAGGTGAAAAAACAATCGCTATGACGTCCTCGTCATGGACGAAACGCCGCCAGGCCTGCTTCATGTCCTGTTCGCCGGACAAGCGGCAAATGCCCCGTTGCATCATGAGTTGCAGGCTGTTGGCATTGACTTGCATGCCTCGCACGACATACTGGCTTTGGACGTCCAGGACCGGCGCCTTCTGCCGGCGCAGGGGGTCATCTATCGCACGGGTAAAGCGATATGTTGTGCCAAAAACCGCCGAAGCTCCGATAACTAATAAGGCGGCCATCACCGCCCATACCCGCCACCGGCTCTTATCAGGCTGATAAGGCGGTTTTTCGTCGATTTCCAATGTTATTGTTGGTTCTATCATCAGCCTCAATATCGGCTGATAAAAGGGCCGACATAACCACTATTTTGCCATTTTTGGCCAAGGACTGGACATTCCGCCCATAACCATCATAATTAAATAATGACCGGGCCGCGCCCGTCACTAATGAATTTTGGCACGAGGAACCAAACCATGGCTCAAACTATTAAAAGTCGAATTGATGCGGCAATCCGAGAGTTGCGCAACCATAACCAGGACCATGTTTTACATTTTATTGAGCAACTGGACCGACCCCGGCGGGAAAGTTTACTCGAAGACATCGAGCAACTGGACCTGGAATTATTGGACCGTCTGATTGAAGAACATATACGCCATCCCCGGCCTTTTGCCTTGCCAAAACATATTCATTCTCCCCAGGTGTATCCCGCCAAACCTTCTGCAGAACTGGAACCGAAATATCGCCAAGCTCTCGAACGCGGCGAAAATCTCATCGCTGAACATAAAGTTGCCGCTTTTACCGTTGCCGGCGGCCAGGGAACCCGCTTGAACTTTGATGGCCCCAAAGGAAACGTGCCCGCCACCCCCGTCCGCAATAAAACCCTGTTTCGGCTTTTTGCCGAAACAATTCTGGCCGTTCAGCGAAAATACAATTGTAATCTGCCCTGGTATATTATGACCAGCCGCGCCAACCATGAGGATACCGTTCGCACCTTTGAGCAAAATGACCATTTCGGCCTGAATGCCAACGATGTATTATTCTTCCGCCAGGGCATGATGCCTTGCGTCGATACCAATGGCAAGTTAATGCTCGCTTCGCCGGAGTCACTGGCGATGAATCCTGATGGCCATGGCGGCAGCCTTCGCGCACTTTATCGCAGCGGCGCGATTGAAGATATGGCCCGTCGCGGCGTGGAATATATCAGCTATTTTCAGATTGATAACCCGCTTGTTTATGTGGTCGATCCTCTTTTTATCGGTCTGCATGCTCTCGATAACGCCGAAATGTCCAGCAAAGCCGTAATTAAAGCCGAGTCTCTGGAAAAAGTCGGTAATTTTGCCCTCGTTGATGGTAAGGTTACGGTTATCGAATACAGTGACCTCCCCAGTGAATTAGCCCATAAAAAGGCCGCTAATGGCCGGCTCATGTTCGAGTATGGCTCCATCGCCATCCACCTCATCAGCCGCAGTTTCGTGGAAAAACTAAACCAGCACGGTTTTTCCCTCCCCTGGCATCGGGCTTTTAAAAAAGTTTCCTATGTTGATCAGGCCGGCCATTTGATTTCCCCGGAACAACCTAATGCCTACAAATTTGAGTCCTTTGTTTTCGATGCCTTGCCGCTGGCCGACCATTCCATCATTCTGGAAATCGAAAGGGCCGACCAGTTCGCCCCGATTAAGAACGCTTCCGGCGTTGATAGCCTTCAGTCTTCACAGCAGCTCCAAATCGAACGTGCCGCGCGATGGATCGAACGGGCCGGCATCAAAGTGCCTCGCCGAAAAGATGGAACTGTCGATGCCTTGATAGAAATTGCTCCCCTCTTCGCCCTTGACGATCATGAAATCTATGATAAACGACGCCAGCTTCGAGAGATGAAACCCGGGGATATCGTATATTTGGGCTGACCTTTATCTTCCGTCCTATAATTAAACTTGTATCAATCTGTGTGCCGATAACTAAACAAGCTGTTTGCCCAGCGAGTGGTTTCGTCTGCGCTAAAGAGCATATTGCGATATAACTTATTTTTAGGAAAGAAGTTATATCTTAATACAGGTTTTCCGGTCGGGAGGTCTTTTAAAAATGGCCAGGTTTTTGGTATCGCGCCGAAAAATAGTGTTACTCATGTTAATGGTAATTGCCGGTTGCCCCGCCTTGCTCAATGCGCAAACAACCAGGGCGAATCCACAAACCCCAACCATCATTCCTGATATTACCGAGCCAATATATGCGGCCATTCCCTTTGTCATATTGGTTCTGGCTCATACATTGCTTGCGGCCCTGCCCTGGACCCGCAAGGCGTATAATCATTTTGGCACGCGCCTGCTCATTGCCTCGGCGGCAATCGTCTGCGTTATGGGCTATTACTGGTGGCGAAAATCTGCCCCGGCGGCCGCTTCCTCCCTTTCGTGTCTGGATACCCTTGATATACCGGCATTTATTTCCTTTATCGTTATTTTGGGCAGCTTGTATATCATGGCGGGGAATATTCGCTGGCATTCAACCCTGAAACCTACGCCCTGGGTTAATGTTATGTTATTAGCGCTGGGTGTTTTTCTGGCGGGATTTATCGGAAATATTCCCGTGGCGATGATGCTGATTTTTCCTCTGCTGGAGATTAATCTGCGGCGGAAATATAATCAGCACACCATCATCTTTTTTATTGTGTGTGTCGCCAACACCGGCGGCGCCCTGCTGCCGGCAGGCGATGCGGCTTTGTTGTATCCGTATGTTCATACCGCGTCATTGCCCAACATGCTGCCACATCTCTGGCGGTTGTGGCTTATGGTGAATGTGGCTTTGCTGGTCATTTATCTGATCGTTGACAGCCTTTTCTGGCGATTGGAAAAAGACCGCTTGTCGGTTCAAACCTCCCTCCATCCGCAAATGCTCCCGGCGCCCACCGGCCGACATAACATTTTCTGGCTGATACTGGCGGTGGTGATTATCGTGCTGAAAAATGTGAATTTCAGCAAAATTCCCAACGCCTATATTCCGCAGCCTCCCCATTATTTCTTTGAAGTTCTTCTGCTGGTGCTGGTCGCTCTGTCGTTGCTGACGACGCCCAAAGATATCCGACGCGAAAATCTTTTCGCCAAAGGTATTCTGGCGGAAGCAGCCATTTTTTATCTGGCTCTGTTTATCACGGCCGGTCCGGCGCGGGAGGTGCTGCGTTCCATCATTTCACCCGAACGCTTCAGTGCTCCCTGGCGGATGTTCTGGCTATCTGGCGCCTTTAGCAGCGTGGCGGATAACACTGCGGTTTTTTCCACGCTGGGAACCGCCCTCGCCCCGGCGAAATCAGAATCGGCCATAATCACGCAAAGCCTGATAGCCTCGGCCGTCATCTTTTTCGGCGCATTAACTTATGTTGGCAATGGCGCTAATTACATGATTAAAACTCTGGCCGAACGGGCGGGTATTAAAATGCCCGGCTTTTTCGGTTACTTTTTCTGGAGTGCTCTCATACTGCTGCCGGTGCTGGTGGCCCTCACCATGGTGCAGTGTTGGTTTTTTGGCTCATGGGCGGCGTAATGCGGTTGGGAATTCTGCCGGGACGCTAAATTTTTCGGCAGATACGGCCCGGTCATCATTGATGGCCGGGCCTGCTTTTTTTCCATGTCGCGGGCATCCCGCCCGCGTTTGCTCAGAACGCGCCATCTCCACCGGCAGATTGGCAAAAGCCGGGGCGGGATGTCCTCGTCAGCTTTTACTTTTTCTCCGGCCGCTCCAGTATCGCGATGATCAGCACAATCACAACGGTCTGCACAAACACCAGCATCACGCCCGAGGCGCGCAACTGATGTAAAATCGTCGCGCCCAGACCGGTGCAGGCAGTGGCCAGATAAATCGTGCCGACAGCCTGCCGCTGCGTCATACCGCGATTTGTCAGCCGATGCGAAAAATGCTGCTTGTCGCCCACGAACGGGCTGCGCCCCTGTGACAGGCGAATCAGGGTGACGCTGAGAAAATCGTATAGCGGCACCGCCAACACCACCAGCGGCATTAACGTGGCGTACCAGGCGCCGCCGCCGGTATGCTGATAATAGGTGGTTTGCATCGTCGCCACGGCCACCAGAAAACCCACCACCAGCGACCCGCTGTCGCCCATGAAAATTTTAGCGGGGTGAAAATTGAATATCAGAAATCCCGCCAGCGATCCAATCAGCAAACACAATAATCCGCTGACGAACACCTGACCGCTGGCCAGGGCCGCCGATAAAATCATCGCGCTGCAAATCGCCGCGACGCCGGCGCTGAGTCCATCCATGTTATCCAGAAAATTGAATGCGTTGGTAATGACCATAATCCACAGAACGCTCAGCACCGTGGTGATAATAGGATTCGGGATAAAAAAGCTGAATCGTATTCCTCCCGCCGCCGTCACCAATAGCGCCGCCGCCAGTTGCACCAGCAGCTTCACGCCCGGCCCCAGCGCCCGCTTATCATCGCGCAGGCCCGTCAGATGCAGCATCGTCGCCGCCGCCACCAGACACATTAGCATCGTCCTGCGGCTCGCCAGGCCCGGAACATGCGCCGTCAGTGCTTGCGGAATCCAATCCGGCGCGCCATAGTGATAAAACACCAGCCCCAGTACGCCCGCCGCCGCCAGAGGAAAAACCGTCAGCCAGAAAATGACAATCCCGCCTCCCAATGCCATCGGCTGCACATGTATCTTTCGCTCGCCCGGCTTATCCACAAATCCCACCCGCAGCGCCCAGCGCCGTACGGCCATCGTGCCGATAATTGCCAGCACGAACGCCGCCGCCCCCAGTCCGACAAGATACTTTAACTCTGCGATGATAATTGCTCCATTAGCCGTTGGCGCACCGCCGACAGAAACGGAAAATACGCACCGCCGGCGTAATCCGGGTACGTAAACGGCCAGCTTTGCCACTGCCCCTGATGATACCGCAACGTCGTTTCCGCGTACATGTTTTCCCCGATATAAATGCGATGGGAATAATTCTTGGTTGTCGCCAGCACCAGCTTGCTCGGCTCGACGTATCCTGGATCCAGATTCACCGGCCGCGCCACCCCCAGCCGCCCGCCGTCGCTTGCCGCCAACTCCGCCTCGATGGTGTTACTCAGGTGCTTGATACCCGCCAGTTGTTCCGGCAGGATGAGCCGCTCAAAGGCCAAAAATTGCCGCCGCAAACCCGGCCCCATCTCTTTTTCATAATACTGCGTCTGGTCAAACGCCATCACCTCGCTGCGTATATCCGCATCGCCCCAGAAGGCCGACAGTTTGGCTTCCGCCGGCGCGAACAGTTCCGCATCCCGGCTTAACATGCCGACAATCAATTTCACCGGCCGCGGCGGATGTAACTGCTGACCCATACGTTTTGCTTATTTCTTCGTTTTATCTGCTAATAATGCAGATAACCATTGCCCAAAAATCAAAGATTAAAGATCAAAATGCAAAATGTCATATTAAAATGAAAAATTCAATCTATCAATATTCGTGACCATACGTGTGAATTCGCAGCAAAAATTTTAATCTGTGTCCATCAGTGCAATCTGTGGCTAAAATATTCTGAATTCTATTCCTAAACGTTCAATTCTTCATACATCTTCTTCACCATCTCGCGCACTTTCGCCGCCGCCTGTCCCACGGCCGCCTTCTCATTCACATCCCCCCGCCGCGTCTTGATTTCCACGTTGCCTTCCGCCAGCCCTTTCTGGCCGACGGTGATGCGAATGGGCACGCCCAGCAAATCGGCATCCTTGAACTTTACGCCGCCGCGGAGATTGCGATCATCTAACAATACTTCCACGCCCTGTGTTTTCAGCGTCTGGTAAATATCTTCCGATGCCCGCTGCACCGCCTCATCCTCGAAATTCACCGGCGTAATCAACACCTCGAACGGCGCGATGCTGATGGGCCAGATGATGCCGTTTTCATCGTTGCCGGTCTCGATGGCGCTGGCCATGATGCGGTTAATGCCGATACCGTAACACCCCATCAAACAGGGCGTGTCCTTGCCGTTTTCATCCAGAAACGTCGCCTTGAGTTTGGCCGAATACTTGTCATACAGCTTGAACACCTGCCCCACCTCGATGCCGCGGCGGAATTTCAGCGGCTTGCCGTCATGGGTGTCACCTTCGCAGGCGTTGCGAATATCGGCCACCGCGATGTTGGCGCCGCTGAGCGGAAAATCGCGCCCCGGCACAACGTTTTTAATGTGATAATCCGTCCTGTTCGCTCCCGTCACACCCACGGCCAGCGCCGCGACAGCGTGGTCAATGAATACCTTCGCCGCTTTATCCATCAAACCTACCGGTCCGGCGAATCCCACCGCTGCGCCCGTCAGCTTCACAATCGTCGCCTCGTCGGCCAGTTCCGCCGCCTTGCCGCCCAGCGCCTGGGTAAGTTTTTCCGGATTGAGTTCATGGTCGCCGCGCACCAGCGCCAGAATCACATCATCTCCGGCCTTGAAGACCAGCGTTTTTATCATCTCTTGCGGTTTTGTTTTTAGAAACCCGCACACCGCCTCAATACTCCCCACACCCGGCGTATGTACCTGCTCCACATCGCCGACATTCATTGCTGGTTGTTGGGGCAGAGCATCCACGCCGGCCTTTTCAATATTGGCCGCGTACGAACCGTCTTCCGCATAAACAATCACATCCTCCCCCGTCTCGCACGGCACGGTAAATTGATGCGAACCGCTGCCGCCCATCTCGCCGGATTCCGCCTCCACGATGACGAACGGCACGCCGCAGCGTTTGAACACCCGCTTATACGCCTCGTACATCTGGCGGTAACTTTCCTCCAGGCTTTCCAACGTAGCGTTAAAACTATAAGCATCCTTCATGATAAACTCGCGCGACCGCAGCACGCCGAAACGCGGCCGAAATTCATCGCGGAACTTGAAACTGATCTGATATAAATTCACCGGCAGTTGCTTGTACGAATTGATTTCGCACGCCCCGGTATAAGTCATCACTTCTTCCGCCGTCGGCGCCAGCACGTTCCAGCGGCCATGACGGTCTTTGAACCGTCCCAGCGTTTCGCCATAGGCCACATCCCGGCCGGTCTGCTGCCACAATTCCATCGGCTGCACGCACGGCAACAGCACTTCCTGCGCCCCGGCGGCGTCCATCTCCGCCCGCACGATGGCCATAATCTTCCGCAGCACCCGCCAGCCCGCCGGCAGGTATGTATAGGTCCCGCTGGCCACTTTCCGCAACAATCCCGCCCGCACCATCAGCCGATGGCTGGGAATCTCCGCATCCGCCGGAACTTCCTTCACCGTCGGAATCAACATCTTACTCCACTTCATAAATTACCTTTCATTTACAACGAAAATTTCTAACCGCGGATTGCGCGGATTAACGCGGATTTATGACCACTGATTGACATGAAATCTCACGGATTAAAAACATCTTCTGACTTTCGAATTCTTTATTTTTATTTTCATCGACCATCTCTTCGTCATTTTTACAGGGCAATTCATTATATCCAAAATCATTTGGGGGTCCAGAATTCCTTTTTCGCTGAGTCATTGACCAAACCGTATAAATCACCTATATTATCAGCTCAGTTTAACTGTGTTTACCAAGGAGCTTGCCACATGCCTGTCTTTGAAATGCCGCTGGAAAAATTGAAGGTTTATCAGGGAACCAACCCCCGTCCGGCCGACTTCGACGCCTACTGGGACGCCGCTCTGGCCGAAATGCACGCCCTGGACCCGGCCGTGGAACTCCGCCCGGCCGAATTCACCTGCCCGTTTGCAGATTGTTTTGACCTGTATTACACCGGCGTCCGCAACGCCCGCATTCACGCCAAGTACGTCCGGCCGAAAAAACTCTCCGGCTCGGTTCCGGCCGTCGTGAAGCTGCACGGTTACGGCGGACACTCCGGCGACTGGTTCGGCCTGCTGCCCTTTGCGGCGGCCGGGCTGGCGGCAGCGGCCATGGACTGCCGCGGCCAAATGGGCGACGGCACGTTTACCAACGGCGTTATCAGCCATTATTATCGCGGCCACATCGTCGCCGGCCTGGATGACCCCGACCCCGCCAACCTTACCTTCCGCCACGTCTTTCTCGATGCCGCCCAGTTGGCGGGACTGCTTATGGAACGCCCCGAAATCGCCGGTGACCGTGTCGGTGTATTCGGCGGCAGTCAGGGCGGCGGCCTGACCCTTGCCTGCGCCGCTCTGGAGCCGCGGGTCAAACGGCTGGTGTCGCTTTTTCCCTTCCTCAGCGATTACCGCCGGGTATGGGAGATGGACCTGGCCGTCGGAGCTTATGAAGAACTCAAAAGCTTCTTCCGCTGCTTTGACCCCACCCACCGGCGCGAAGAAGAAATCTTCACCCGCCTGGGCTACATCGACGTGCAATACCTCGCCCCCCGCATCAAGGGCCAAACCCTCATGGCAACCGCCATGATGGACACCATTTGCCCGCCCAGCACCCAGTTCGCCGCTTACAATAAAATCACCGCACCCAAAGACATGCTCTTTTACCCCGATTTCGCCCACGAATCCCTGCCCGGCATGGACGATCGGATATTATCCATCATGACCACTTTGTAATCAGCGATGCGATACCAGGTATGAATATTACAAAATTACTTTCAAATGGCAAATTTCGATGCCTTTTACTGATTACCATTATTGTGGCAGTATTTTTGATTGTATTTGGTAACTATATTCCTATAAAAGCAAATAACGCCTGGTGCTGTGCCTATACCGGCAGTCAAAAAGGACATACGGTTTGGCTGGGATGTATAACTACGAATCGCTGGACCCAAATATCACCCTTTGAAGTGTGGCAGCAGCAACATCATCGCGTGATTGAACATTCCTGGATTAATATCGCAGGGACACAATATTACCTATTAGGCAAGGCCAGAGGACATGATTTCGCGCCGCCCATTTACAGCTTTAAATTTCCGGTAATGGAACATTTTCTTCAACACAATGAACCCGAAGAAATCGATACCGTTATGTCCATCTTTAGATATGCTGATAAAGAAAAGCAAACAGAAACCATAAATGATATTATCGACGCCTTTTCGCCAAATCGCAATGACACATGAGTGATTTTCTGGACATCCTGCCCGGCATACAAATTGACGAGAGCGAACTGCAATATCAGGCCTCGCGCAGCGCCGGGCCGGGCGGACAGAATGTCAACAAACTCAATACCCGTATCACGATATTTTTCGATGTTGCCCATTGTCCGACGCTGACGGACGTGCAAAAAAAACGCATCCTTCATAAACTCGCCGGCCGCGCTGATAAAAACGGCGTCATCCAGGTCTCCTGCCAGACCGAACGCTCCCAGAAAGCCAACAAAGACCTCGCCCGCGTACGGCTTGTGGAACTGCTGCGCCAGGCCCTTCATCGCCGCCCGCCCCGCAAAAAAACCAAACCTTCCCGCGCCGCCCAACAGCGCCGCCTCGACGAAAAAAAACACCGCAGCCGCATCAAAACCTTCCGCCGCGATGTCGATTCCTGATGGTCGCTTTGACATGGACTTCCTTGCCTAATGCCGGTAAACTCCGGGCGTTTCCGCTGGAAATCCCGGCGTCAACCACGGAACTGTCTATGAGTAAGCTGTACCTCATTATCAATCCTCACGCCGGCCGTAAAAAAAGCGATGAGATTCTGGATAAAATCACCCCTGTCTTCACCGATGCCGGCCTGGAACTCGACATCCGCCAAACCCGCTACCCCGGCCATGCCCGCATTCTGGCCAATACGATTAACTTCAATGAACACAAGGGCTTATGCGCCATCGGCGGTGACGGCACTCTCCATGAAATTATCAACGGCATGCTCACCCGCCCCGACGGCCGCAAAATCCCCCTTGGCCTCATCGCCGGAGGGACCGGCAATTCCTTTATGTATGACCTGGATTGTCTGGACCCGCAGGAGGCCGCCCGCCGCATTATCAACGGCAACTGCCGCAAACTCGACATCGCCCGCGTCCGCGCCAATGGCGAAATCATTTACGGCTTTAACCTCATCGGCTGGGGCCTGCCCACCCACATCAGCCGCCGTGCGGAAAAACTCCGCTGGCTTCGCGGCCAGCGCTATAACATCGCCTCGCTCATTGAAATCATGAAAAACACCCGCCGTCTGGCCCGGATTGACATCGACGGCCATACCATCGCCGGCGATTTTGGCCTGATTCTCGCCTGCAACACCGTCCACGCCGGCAACGCCATGAAAATCGCTCCTCTCGCCCGCATCGACGACGGCATGATTGACCTGCTTATCGTCCGTAAAGCCGGCCGCTGCAAGCTGCTCTCACTATTTGCCAAAATTTTCAAAGGCGGCCACGTCGGCGACCCCATCGTCGGCTATCACCAGGTCAGGGAATTTTCCATTATCCCCCTCGAAAACCATGTCCTCAACATTGACGGCGAACTCATCGGCAACACCCCCATCCACGTCACCATGCTGCCGAGCGAAGTGGATGTACTGATTTAGCTAACTTATCGTTTTTCCAAAAATCCCAAACGTATATCCGTCTGATAATTCGTGTAATGAATATAATCACCGTGCATCCATAAAACGCAGGGCGAGGCCTTGTCAAATCCGCGCGGAATGACCGGCCGCACGTTGTTTTTTTGCGAATCTTTTGTTAGTGGCGACGCTGTCCAGGTTTTGCCGTCATCGCTGCTGGTCCAGCGTTCAATTTCATACACGCCGTTTATCGGCCGGGACGTGTAAATTACGTTTGTATCGCCATGATCCAGCATAATGCCGCCGGAATAATAAGGTTCTTTCTCCTCCTTGCCTTCCTGCGTCTGCGGGAACCACTTGCCGCCCGGCGTCACCTCGACATCCTGCCAGGCCTCGCCCGTCCAGCGGGCCGCATGATAGCGATGATCCGTCTTTTCCGGCAGGCGCGTATAGGCAATCACCGGCCGACCGTTATTATCCAGCGCGATATCCCACACCCACGCACGAATTTTCGAGGGTTTGGCGTCATAAACCACATCGCTCTGGCTGTGCCGCACCGGCAAGTCGGCCATTTCCCCCACCTTCGCGCCGTTGGCCCGGTAAAATGCCCCGCCTTCGTATTTCAGATAATACAAGCAGTTGGTCGCTTCCCTGTGCGGATGGCCATCTGTAAAGGCGAAATGAATCGACCCCGCGCCGTCCGACGCCACTTTCATATAAGGCCGGATGCCGTATGTTTCCCGCCCTTCCTCCTGCACCAGAATTTGCGGCGGCGTCCAGGTTTTGCCGTCGGTCGAGGTCGAAAACGTCGGCTTCCAGGTTTTGCCCCGCCAGAAAACATACATGCGTTTTTCCGCCGACAGATAGACCGGATGGCTATACGTCAAACGATCGTCGTCACAGACGCACACTTCCTCTTCCCAGGCGGTAATATCTTCCGGCCTCTGGGTGGTCCGGCAATATAATCCCTGCCGATTATGCCGGGCGTAAAACGCCATCAGCCGCTTGTCCGGCAGCACCAGGAACGAATTGACGTTATGGTCATCCACATCCCATTTCTCCCGCAGCGTAAAAATCTGCCGCTCCTGCGTCCGCAAATCATAACTGCCCGCCTGCAATTTGCCGTCATGCGTCATCCAGCCCAGGTATAATCGTTCGTGTTCTCCATTGATATACACCGCCCGCGGATCCTGATACCAGCACCACGCACCGTCATCGGCCAGTTGCATGTATGCGTCGCCGGATTTGCCTGCGGCAGCGCAACCGCTCATGGTGAAGCATGCCAGTATCGGCAATAACAAATGTTTATAGTGCATGTAATTATCCTTTGAGTATGATTCGTTAAAGGTTATAGCTTTGCGCCCTCGTATCTGTGTTGCAGCGCGATGCTGTCTTTTTCGCTTCGCGGCGACAATGAAAGCATCTCGCCGGCCAGGCGAACTATTTCACGAATATCTATCTGTTCCATGCAATGAGGATGAATATCGCATTGTTTTTTATAACAACAAAGGCATGGCATGGGGGGCGTGATTTTTGCTCCGCGCCCGTAAAGGTCTATTTCGCTGGCCGACGTCGGGCCAAAAAATGCTATCACCCTCTTTTCCAGCGCAATCGCCATATTCATCGCCAGCGAGTCGCTGGTGATTATCACGCGGCACGCATCCACCAGCGCCGCAAAATCCAGCAGTGAATTATGGCAACCGCCATCAATAACGCCGGAAGCCGCCGATAAAATTCGTTGATTGCGTTCCGCTTCTTCCGGCCCGCCCAGTATCAATACCCTTGCCTTTAATGTTTGCATTAGCAGATGGGCCAAAGCGATGGTTTTTTCCTCGCCCAGCGCCTTGAGCTGCCAGCGGCCGCCCGCTCCCGTATTCAGGCCGATTATCATATCACCCTCGCCCAGACGGTTTTTCAGAAGAAAATTATTTTTAAAGGCGAGGTTCGCGCCGTCCAGTTTTAATTCCGGCCGCGACATCCTGATGCCCAGCATCTCTGCCAAAATCTGCTGATAGGTCTTTGAGTTCCGTTTTTTCAGCTCATCGGCTGCTTTCTTCCCCAAGCGCGAAATCAGCCCCATGTCAAACCATGCCCGGCTCGACGCGGAATACGTCAGGCGGTCATTTTCCAGATACGCCCCGACAATGTTTTGCGCCACCGCGGCGCGCGCCCTGCGGCACGCCGCTTCGTCATCATCCAGAGAGATAACCCGTTCGAATCGATGGTTTTTGAGTTTTTCATCCGCCTCATCATCAAAAACAATCTTATCAATCAACCCGTTATTTTTCAGTAACTCCCCCGCGTTTCGCCGCGTGACCCACGTGATCCTGCACTGCGAATATTTCTCCTTCAGGCCGGGCAAAATCGATGTCGTCCGCAGCACATCCCCCAGCGCGCCTAACTTGATGACCAGAATATCCACGTGGCGTCCGCCTGTTTTTTCAGAACCGCGGTTTATCACTTCTTTACGCTTTTGCGCAGCGCCTGATCGACGTCGGCGATGATATCGTCGCAATCCTCCACACCCATCGCCAGCCGCAGCAGATTATCCTTGATGCCCAGTGCGTAACGCTCCTGGCGCGTGCGCTTATAATAACTGACCATGCCCGGATGCGTCACCAGGGTTTCCACGCCGCCCAGGCTCGGCGCAATGTAGCACAGCTTCAAATGGTTGAGAAACGCCTTCGCCGCCCGCAGGCCGCCCTTGATTTCAAACGTCACCACGCCGCCGAAACCGCGCATCTGTTCTTTGGCGATGGCGTAATGGGGATGGCTTTCCAGACCCGGATAATACGTCCGCTGCACGCACGGATGGCTTTCCAGAAATCGCGCCATTTTCATGCCGCTTTCATTGTGCGCCCGCATCCGCAGCGGAAACGTTTTCAGCCCGCGCAGCAGCAGATAACAGCAATGCGGATCAATCACCCCGCCCATGGCGTTGTGCAAATCACGAATCTGGCTGATAAGCTCCGTCCGCCCCAGCACCGCTCCGGCCAGAATATCATTGTGCCCGCCAAGGTACTTGGTGCAGCTGTGAATCACCAGATCCACCCCGAATTCCAGCGGGCGCTGGTTTACCGGCGTGGCGAACGTACTGTCAATCAACGTCAGAATATTATGCTTGCGCGCGATCTCCCGCAGCCGGTTCAGGTCAAAAATATTCAGATACGGATTCGTCGGCGACTCGGAAATCATAAAGCGCGTCGTTTTCCGCACCGCCTTGTCAATTTCATCGTATTTCCCGAACGGCACGATCGTGCAGTCCACGCCGAACCGCTGAATATACTCCGTGCAGAATTCCAGGGTTTTTTTGTATGCATCATCGGTAATAACAATGTGGTCCCCGCTGCGAATCAGCGACAAAATCGTCGTAATCACCGCGCTCATCCCCGACCCGAACAGCACGCAATCTTCCGCGCCTTCCAGATTCGCCAGCCGCCGCTGGGCCACCTGCTCGGTCGGATTGCCGTAGCGCCCATACTCGAAACGCTCTTTTCCCTGACGCGTGTAGGCCTCAATCTCATCGGTATTGGGAAACGCAAACGTCGAAGACTGCACAATCGGCGTGGTAATCGAATCGGCATAGCGATGCCGCTGCTCCCCGGCGTGGATCGCCCGCGTGGACATGCCCGCATTCTTTCGCAACCGCGTATCTTTCGCTGAACTCATAGATTATGCTGTCCTTTCTTCGATACCTTTCGGTCCATTCACGAAACCAGCCTACCCCGCTTGGCGCGATACGTCAAGGTTTCATCACGTATCGCGCATCCGTTCTTTTTCTGATTTGCTTCTGGCCAGTTGGTGTTTTTTTGTTATAATGTCCTGCGAAAATGAGTTTATTATCGGAATAACAACCCATGATGGCAAAATCCATAACTATTGGCGACGACGCCATTAATACCCAGGTTGGCCCCGGCCGACCGATGCTGCTGATCGCCGGCCCCTGTGTCATCGAAAGCGCCGACCTGTGCCTGACCGTCGCCGAAAAGGTCAAAGCCATTACCGCCCGTCTGGGGGTGGGTTACGTCTTCAAGGCCAGTTTTGACAAGGCCAATCGCACCAGCTTTAACGGCTTCCGCGGCCCCGGCCTCAATGAGGGCCTGGAAATCCTCGCCAGGGTCCGCCGTGAAGTAGCCGTACCGGTCGTTACCGATATTCACCTGCCCGATCAGGTTCCCACCGTCAGCGAGGTCGTCGACATCGTCCAGGTCCCCGCCTTTCTTGCCCGCCAGACGGACCTGCTCATCGCCGCCGCCCAATCCGGAAAATGCGTCCAGGTCAAAAAGGCCCAGTTTATGGCCCCGTGGGACATGAAAAACGTCGTCGATAAAATCACGGCCGCCGGCAACGACCGCATCATCCTCGTCGAACGCGGCAGCAGCTTCGGCTACAACCGCCTGGTTTGCGATATGACGGCCATTCCCGTTATGCAGCAACTGAACCGGCCCGTCCTCATGGACGCTACCCATGCCACGCAGCTTCCCAGCGGTCAGGGCAACGCCTCCGGCGGCAGTCCTGAATTTGCCAAAATCCTTGCTCGCGCCGCCATCGCCGCCGGCGCCGACGGCCTCTTCCTCGAAACTCATCCCGACCCCGCCAGCGCCAAAAGCGACGCCGCCTCCATGCTCCCCCTCGACCAGCTCGAATCGCTCCTGACCCTCTGCCGCGACGTCCACCAGCGGCTCCGTACAGAATAAGAAAAACCCGCTAAGGAGATAAAACCCATGGTCAAAGAAAACCACCTGATTTTCGGCGTCCATATCACCGACCGCATCCATCATGTTTCCGAAGTGCAAAAACTGTTGAGCGAATACGGCTGCTACATAAAAACCCGCCTGGGCCTCCACGAGGTCAGCCCCGATTTCTGCTCGCCCAACGGCCTGATGCTGCTGGAAATGTTCGGCGAAAGGGCTGTCTGTCAAAAACTTTTCGAAAAACTTAACGCCATCGACGGCGTCGAATGCCAGTCCATGACCTTTGAGCACGACCTGTAACAGGCTTCATAGTCGCCAAAACGCGATCAACATTAGCCGCTCCTTACGCCTCATATTCGATTTCGATGTTTGCATCGATGAAGGTATTTCTGTCTTTATATTTCGTGATCCACTTGATAATACTTCTCGTGCGAATATTCCTGCCCCAACTCCAAAATCCCCGTCTTCGGATCCCGCTTGCCGGTATAGAACGGATCATCCGTATCCATCATCCACTGCATCAGGCGCTTATCGAGTTGTTTTTCGATGGCGGCGTATTCGGGATTGCCGGCCAAATTGGTCATTTCATAGGGATCGTTCTGGCGGTCAAAGAGCCATTTCTCATCGGACCCATACCAGCGGGCATACACCCACCGGTCCGTCCGCAGCCCGCGCCAGTAACCTACCCACGGCCCGCGATGCGGCCAACCCTGTCCCAAAATCTGCAAGTACACCGAATCCGGCCGCGGCCCCTCCTCGCCCAGCGCCGCATGTGACAAATTTTGTCCCTGCATGCCTTCCGGTATCTCCACGCCCGCCAACGCCAGCAGCGTCGGCATCACATCCACACTGTTAAACATCACATCCGTCGTCTGCCCCGGCTTCACCTTCGCTGGATACGACAATAAAAACGGAATATGTATCGACTCCTCATAAGGCGTCGCCTTCGCCGCCCGTTTCGTATGATGCAGCCACATATCACCCGGCTTGCCGTAGCCGTGACTGGAACAATGGTCCCCGTGGTCGGACGAATAACAAATAATCGTATTCTCGCGCAGCCCGTTGGCCTCCAGCCACGCCTGCACCCGTTTCATCTCCGCGTCCAGTCCCACGATGTTATTGTAATAATGCGCCAGCTCCTCCCGCGCAAACGCCGCCATTGCCTTGGGCACGTTCGGCCGCAACTCCACATCCTCCGGCCCGTAAATCCGATACTCCTCCGGATACAACTCATACGGCCAATGCGGCGGCCCCCACGACATCATCACCATAAACGGCTGGTCGCCGTGGTTGTCCTTATGGTTCTGCATAAACCGCAGCGCCAAATCTGTTTCACCCGTCGGCGACCACTTGTCAATCTTGATAGGCCCTTCCTCGTTTTCCCAGTACGTCACCTTATAGTAATTGTGCATGCAGTTATACGCCGCCATCTCATCGAACCCGTACCGCTTTTCCGGCGTATATGGCCCATACCCCAAATGCCACTTGCCCACGTACCCCGTCCGGTACCCCGCCTTCTTCAGCGCCTGGGCGATGGTTGTCTGGTTATCAAACAGCTTGTACTCATTGCATATTACCCCGTTGGCGTGTGAGTACCGCCCGGTCATGATCTGCCCCCGATACGGCGAACAAATCGGACACGACGAAAACGCCTGCGTAAAATTCACGCCCTCTGCCGCCAGCTTATCAAATGTGGGCGTGCGAATAATCGAATTCCCCGTACACCCTAGCGTATCATACCGCTGCTGATCGCTGAAGATAAAGACAATATTCGGCTTTGTCGAACGGGACTCCGTCTTTCCAGACGCCATATGAATCTCTCCTGCGGCCGTAAGGGCCAATGCACTGCTTTTCAAGAAATCTCTGCGGTTCATTATAAAACCTCGTCGGCGCGAAAAAACATTTTACTCCTATCGTTTGCCCTTACCAGTAAAATATCCTTTTCCAGAAACCTATACGTTTAGTCCAAAAAACCCCAAATGACTTCCCGGCTGTTTTTATCGAGTTGATCGGCGGGCGGCACGGCGAAAAGGTTGCCGCTGACATCCTTGATGAGCAGGCCGCCGTCGGGCAGGCGGCGCGGCCAGTCATCCAGCACCGTCTGAAACGTGCAGGGACCTTGCTGCGTGATAACTTTCCAGTTGCGAATCTCAAATTCCGTTTCCATCGATACTAATTGCCGAACGCGAAAAACAAAACCGGCGGCGGCCAGCGCCGCCTCGAAGACGCCGCGGGAGGTCTCATCCAGTTGCGCCGGATTGCTTATCAGGGCGATTTCACGCTGCTGCTCGTCGCATAACGCTATATATTCGCCCGGCCGCGACCACGGAAAACATTGTCGTAAATGCACCGCGGTTACGTGACCGTCCTTTTCCACCAGTAACCGATCCGCCTCATCACGAAACAAACGCAACTTGCGCCAATCATGCTTATCGTTAACATCGTCCGTCATCTCATGGTGGACGGATGTTTTTGATTGTGCACTGGCAATCGTCATATCATCATCCCTTGTTTTCATAAATAATTATCTTTTCATTTTTGCCACGGATTACCCTGACAAATACTGTTTATTTGTATGAAACTTTCATTTATCAATCTGAGCATAACAAAGAATCTCTCTTTATCAGTGAGCATCAGTGCAATCTGTGGCTAAATAATAATCATACGGCGTACATTTCATGCAACTGCTGCTGTATATCGTGCATCTTGCGATACACGCCGTCCTCAATCTTTAATAGTTGTTCGTGAGAGCCTTCCTCGACGATGCGGCCCTGTTTAATCACCAGCAGCCTGTCCGCCCGCCGCAGTGTGCTCAGCCGGTGCGCGATGGCAAACACCGTCCGGCCGGGAATCAGGCGATTCAGCGCGTCCTGAATGTTCTTTTCCGTCTCAGTATCCACGCTGCTGGTGGCCTCATCGAGAATCAATATCCGCGGATTGCACAACAGCGCCCGCGCGATGGACACCCGCTGACGCTCACCGCCCGAAAGCGTATGGCCGCGCTCGCCTACCACGGTGTCATAACCGTGCGGCAGCGAACAGATAAAATCATGCGCGTTGGCCGCACGGCTGGCGGCGATAACCTCCTCGGCGGTCGCTTCCGGCGTGCCGTAGCGAATATTATCCAGAATCGTCCCGTGGAACAGAAACGTTTCCTGCTGCACAATGCCGATGTGCCGGCGGTAATGCCCGGCATCGACGTTGCGCAGGTCAATCCCGTCAACCAGAATGCGCCCGCCGCTCACGTCGTAAAATCGCGCGATAAGATTGATGATGGTGCTCTTGCCGGCGCCGCTAGGCCCGACCAGGCCGATCATTTCGCCCGGCTGCACGTCAAAGCTGATGCCGCGAATAATCTGCCGCACCGGATCATACGCAAACGTTACATCTTCAAAAGTGACCCTGCCCAGAAACGGCGACAATTGCACCGCATCGGGCTTATTGAAAATTTTCGGCTCCGTATCCAGAATCTCAAACACGCGATGCGCCGACGTCGTCGCTCGATTCAGCATTCGCGTAATCATGCCGATGGTTTCAATCGGATGCATGTACATGCCCAGGAAAAAGATAAACGCCACAAAATCACCCACAGTCAGCGCCCCCTCGCCGGCCGGCCGAATCATTCGCCTTAGTCCCAGCGTCCAGACAATCAATGTCAGCACATGAAACGACAAGGTCAAAATCGGCCAGAACCGCGTCCACTGAAAATGCAGGTCTTCCGCTTCTTCATAGACATCCGTATTGCGCCGGCCAAAACGCTTGATTTCATAATCCTCCCGGTTAAACGACTTCACCACCTGCATCCCGGGAATCGTGTCGGCCAGCACCGCCACCATGCTGGACCACTTTCGCCACATCCGCAGAAACACCCGCCGCATGCCGCTGCTGTGCCGATGAAACGCCCATAACAGCAAAGGAATCGGCAGCACCATCACCAATCCCATCTGCACATCCAGATACAGCAGTACCACCGACAAACCCAGAATCATAATCCCCGCCAGCGATACCTCCACCACGCCGAACGCGATAAAATCCCACAACCGGTCCGTGTCGGAACTCACGCGACTAATAATGCCGCCGGTCTGCTTGCGTGAAAAATAACTCAGGCTCAACCGCTGGAGGTGGCTGTAAAGATGAAATCGCAAATCCCGCGCCACGCATTCACCCACCAGCGCCATCGTCCGCAAACGCACCCAGTGGCAAAACGCCCGCACCACATACGCACCCGCCAGTACGCTCAGAATCAACCACCCCTGCCGTTTGGCCGCGGCTTCGGTTAGCATTCCCTCCTGATACATGCGCACCAGGTTATCAAGCACATGACGCAGCAATAATACCGGCAGCAGACTGATGGCCGTCACGACGATCGCCGCCGCCAATCCCAGGCCGATACGCCGCCAGTAAGGCCTCATGTACCCCAATAACCGCCAGACCACCGCCAGCCGCTGATGGGTAAACGCCGCCTGAGCGTCCTTAATCGGTTCGGCAACGCAGGCGGCATAAACTGCATCGGCATCCTCCAGATCCACCTTCCGCCCGTCGATGTGTTGCTCAAGGATAAACTTCAAATGCTCCATGGCCGAACGCTGCCGATGGCTATAATGCAGACGCACCAGCGGCGGACTGCTTTGGGGACCTATAATATCCAGAATTGTGCAGCTCAGGCCATGCTGCTGGCGAACGGCCGTAATATCTTTACGGACAAAGCTTTGCATCTGTGGCGACCCCCCGTCAACGCCGGCCGAAACCACCGCCAGTTGCTCTTCGCCCAGCACCACCCAGATTTGGCTCAGTTGCAGCTTCTCATCCAGGTCCGCCATGCTGTAGTATCGCACCGGGCCGTTATTCCAGCTTTTTTCAATGTGCCGCCGCAAATCATCGGGCAACCGCGCGGGCTGGTCGGTATAACGCCGCAGCAATTCCTCGTTGTTACATCCTTGAACTGTCACTATCACCTCAAAAAACGATAATGTGAACCTTTTATGACGGGATAGTCAAGCTGGTTTTGACATCATCCCGCTAAAGGTATAATAATACCATATTCAAGGACGCATAAGTTGAGAAATTGTTAGGGTTTTTATCATGATGCAGCCGACACTGATAACCGACCAAACCTGGTGGGTGGGCCTCAATGACCGAAAAACGGACCTTTTTGAGGGCCTTTGGCCGCTGCCGCGCGGGGTTAGCTATAATTCATACCTTATTTTAGGTGAAAAAGCCGTCCTTTTCGACACGGTCAAAGTCACCATGGCCGGGGCCTTTTTGACCGGCTTGGACCGGCTGCTCAACGGCCGAAAGGTGGATTATCTCGTTGTTCATCACCTTGAGCCGGACCATTCCGGCTCCATCGGGTTGCTGCGGCGGTGCTGGCCGGATATGCAAATCATCGGCAATAAAAAAACCGCCGAATTCCTACGGGAAATGCACGGCATTGACGAAAACGTTCGCTGCGTCAATGACGGCGACAGCCTGGAATTGCCGGGGCGAACGCTGCGCTTTTACCTCACGCCGATGGTCCACTGGCCCGAAACCATGATGACCTTCGATGAATCTACCGGCACGCTGTTTTCCTGCGACGCCTTTGGCGGCTTCGGCGCCGTCGATCAATCTCTCTTGGATGATCAGGGCGTGCCCGCCTGGTATGAAGATGATGTGCTGCGCTATTTTTCCAACATTGTCGCCAAATACGCCCCCATGACCCATAAAGCCATCGACAAGCTGGGCGGACTCAATATCAAAATTATCGCGCCTTCGCACGGCATCATTTGGCGGAAAGACCCGCTGCGCATTGTGAAAATTTATGACCGCTGGAGCCAGGACCAGTGGGAAACCGGCGTCCTCATTGCCTTCGGCTCCATGTATGAACATACCGAAGCGATGGCCGAAGCCGTCGCCGCCGGCGTCCGCGATGAAGGCGTCACCCTGCGCATGTACGATGTGTCGCGGCGCCATGTCAGTTATATCATTCGGGATGCCTGGCGCTACGGCGGCCTGATTCTCGGCGCGCCGACGTATGACACCAAACTTTTTCCCATGATGCAGCATGTACTCAATTGCCTGCCCAAAGGGCTCGCCGGGCGGCGGACGCTGGGCCTCTTCGGCAATTACGGCTGGGTCGGCGGCGCGGTCAAAACCATGCAGGCCTGGGCCGGGGAAAACGGCGGCCAAGCCCTCGAGCCTGTTGTCGAAGCTCGCTTCCGCCCCGAAGATAACGACCTGCAGCAGTGCCGCAAACTCGGCCAAAACGTAGCCCGTGAAGTTAAAAATCGCCAAAAACACTGAGAAGTATTTATGTGTTTAGCTGTTCCCGGCAAAATTATTGCTATTCGAACCGATGCCGCTATGGTCGGGGCGCAAGCCACCGTTGATTTTCAGGGCAGCCGCCTTGAGGTCAGTCTCGCCATGACGCCCGAAGCCCGACCCGGCGATTGGGTGCTGGTCCACGCCGGTTTTGCCCTTAACGTTCTCGATGAAACCGAAGCACTGGAAACCTGGGATTACCTCCGCCAGGCCGGCGTCACGCTCCCCGGCGAAGGTTAATCCGCATGAATTATATTTTGAACCACGAATCCGCCTCAGGCGGAACGAAGGACACGAAGCGTCTAATTTCTAAATCCTAAACAATTTTGAAATTTACAAATTTGAATTTGTTTAGAAATTAGGATTTAGGATTTAGAGTTTTTCTTCGTGCTCATCGTGGCCTTCGTGGTAGAAAAATATTTTAATATGACTGAAGCCATACCAAAACTGCTCGCCGACATCAACACCGCCTGTGCGGGATTGGAATCCGTCCGCATCATGGAAGTATGCGGCACGCACACCGTGAGCCTTTTTCGCAGCGGCGTCAAAAGCCTCCTGCCCCAAAATATCAAACTTATCAGCGGCCCCGGCTGCCCCGTCTGCGTCACCGGCCAGGGTTATCTCGACGTCGCCTGCGCGCTGGCCCAACGCAAAGACGTCACCATCTGCACCTACGGCGACATGGTCCGCGTGCCCGGTAAATCCGGCAGCCTGGAAACCGCACGGGCGCAGGGCGCACAGGTCCGCGTGGTCTATTCCCCCCGCGACGCCGTCGCCTTCGCCGCGGAGAATCCTCAACGCCAGGTAATTTTTCTGGCCGTCGGCTTTGAAACCACTACACCCGGCACCGCCGCCGCCGTTCTCGAAGCACAACAACGCCGCATCCATAACTTTTTCATCCTCCCCGGCCACAAGCTCGTTGTGCCCGCGATGATGATTTTGCTCCAGGGCGGCGAAGTCGGCATCGACGGCTTCCTCTGCCCCGGCCACGTCAGCATCATCATCGGTGCCGACGCCTATCGGCCTATTGTCGAGCATTTCGGCAAAGGCTGCGTCGTAGCCGGCTTCGAGGCGGCCAACATGCTGCAAGCCATTCTGCTTCTGACGCGCCAATTGGCCGCAGACCGACCGGCCGTGGAAAATGCCTATTCCGTCGCGGTAAAACCGCAGGGCAACCCCAACGCCCGGAAACTGATTGACAAAGTGTTTGAACCCGCCGACGCAATATGGCGCGCGATGGGTGTTCTGCCCCAAAGCGGCCTCAAACTCCGTGACCCATTCCGCGCCTTCGACGCCTTCGACCGCTTCGGCCTCACCGAAGAACCCGGCGAAGAACTCCCCGGCTGCCGCTGCGGCGAAGTGATTCAGGGCAAAGTCGAACCGGCCCAATGCCCCCTTTTCGGCAAACGCTGCACCCCCATGTCCCCCGTCGGGCCTTGCATGGTCAGCAGCGAAGGAACCTGTTCGGCCTGGTACAAATACGGGGAACACTCATGAACGACCGCATCATCCTGGCCCACGGCGGCGGCGGCGAACTCACCAAACGCCTCATCGCCGAACACATCATCCCTCGCCTGGGTAACGATATCCTCAACCCGCTGACCGATGCCGCCCTTTTCGACGTTCCGTCCGGCCGGCTCTGTTTCACTACCGACGCTTACGTCGTCCAGCCGCTGGAATTCCCCGGTGGCAACATCGGCCATCTCGCCGTAGCCGGCACGGTCAACGATTTGGCCGTCATGGGCGCTAAGCCCCAATGGCTAAGCCTGGCGCTGGTATTGGAGGAAGGGCTGGAGCTGACTTTGCTGGACCGTGTTCTCGACGCCATCGCCGCCACCGCCCGCGACGCCGGCGTCATCGTCGCCACCGGCGACACCAAAGTCATCGAAGCCCGCGGCCCCGCCGGCATGACCCTCACCACCGCCGGCGTCGGCGTGTCGCGTCCGCCCTTGGCGGACTGCCCGCGAGGCGGTCTCGACGTCCGCCGTATCCAACCCGGCGACGTCATCCTCATCAACGGCGCCATTGCCGAGCACGGCCTGGCCGTCATGAGCGCCCGCGAAGGCCTCGCTTTCCAAACACAGCTAAAAAGCGACGTTGCGCCCCTTAACGGCCTCATCGCCGCTATGATGGATACCGGCGGCGATATCAAATTCCTCCGCGACGCCACCCGCGGCGGTCTGGCCGGCCTCGTGGCGGATTTGGCCGAAGACTCCGGCCTGACGGTTGAACTCCAAGAATCGCATATTCCCCTCACTACCGCGGCGCGCCATATTGCCGAACTGTTGGGACTGGACCCGCTGACCGTCGCCAATGAAGGTAAATGTCTCGCCGTCGTTGCTGCTCCGGATGCCGAAAAAGTTCTCGCCGCCTGTCGCCATCACGCTCTCGGCCGCCATGCCGCTATCATTGGACAAATAACTTCCGGCCGCCCCATCGCCGAACTCATCACTCGCGCCGGCGGCCGCCGCATCATCCAGCGCCCCTACGGCGAAGAACTCCCCCGCATCTGCTGACGGCGTCCGACCGGTCCGCTACCCTTTTTGGCGCTATGCCGTCATTGTTCACTCACCGTCATCTCTTGCGACAATTGCACCGGCGCAACCTTAATATGCTGGGCAAGGTCCCGCGTAAACGCCAGCGCTCCCTGCCGCGTCAGGTGACGATTGTCATAGGAATCATATCCGAACAGCGGCACTTCCAGCCAACACCCGCCCGCCGCCTGAAATCGTCGCTTAAAATCACTTTCCTGAAATCCGCTTAACGTTTTCTCCACCATGGCCATTTCCCGGGAAGACGGCGGATGAAATCCATACACCCTTACCCCCCTTTTTCGCCATTGCTCGACCTGACGAAAAAGACTTTCCATAACGTCGCTATCCACCGGATTATCGAGAAATAACAACCGATACCTGTCAACATCCGACACCACCGGTCCTTCATAATCCGCGGCAATCCAGCCGTTGGGGTAGTAAACTTCCTTATAGTTCATGGTCATCCCCGCCAGGCGCTCCCGACAGGCCGTCACGGGCCGAATACGCCGGTAGAAACCGCGTGACCAGGCCGGCAGCCGCGCCGAAAGGGTTTTTCCCTCAAATAGGGCGCGCGATTTAAACTGATTATGATTCTGCGCGTTGCGCGTCAGAGAGTAAGGCGAAATTCCCAGAACCACCGTCGGCCTGGAACTTTGGTAATCTATTATTCGATCCACCGCCTGAAGGTACTCCTGGTCATACCCCAGTCCGCGAAAGGCATAATTCAAAACACGTCCCTGTCCCATCTCTTCCGCCAGCGCTTCCGGAGTTACGCCGTGCAGCACCTGCGAATCTCCCGCCAGCACCACATCCGCATTGCGCGACCACGTATATTTGTTCACCCAGAACGCCTTGTCAAAATCGTCATTGGCTTGCTCCCGGCCCAGGCCGATAAAGAGAACCGCCGTCCCCGCCAGCACGGCGCACACAACGCATCGATCCGGTTTTTTCTTTACTTGAGTCATTAAGGTTCTGATGTTTTTGTTATTCCGCGTTCCTCGCCCTTCCATCAGGGCTGAATCATTTTGCCATCCTGCTAAAACTGAAAATAGATAAACACGCTTCCCGCACCGCGCCAAAATAAGCACGCCGCCAGAATCAGCGCATAAAACACCGGTTGGGATATATACGGCATCGGCGCTTTCACCCATCGGTCAATATTCAAATCAATGTTGAAATAAACATAAAGCTGCCGCAGAACAATCAGCGCCAGGAAAAACAGGCCGTCATACGTAATGACATCGCGCAGCACATGCCCTTGAGCTGTTTGCCAGCAGAACATAATGGCCAGAATCCGCAGCGCCTGCGTCATTGATTCCGCCCGGAAAAACACCCAACTCGCCAGCACGAAAACAAACACCAGCAAAACCGCCAGATGTCGCCCTCCCGTTCGCCGCATGATTCGCTCCGGCCAGCGCGTCAACCGCTCCACCGACAGCAGCGCTGCGTGCAATGCCCCCCAGACAATGAACGTCCACGCCGCCCCGTGCCACAATCCCGACAAAACCATCGTAATCCACATATTGACGTGCGCTCGTCCCGCCCCGCGCTGCGACCCGCCCAGCGGAATATACACGTAATCCCGAAACCACGTCGATAGCGAAATATGCCACCGCGACCAGAAATCCCGCAAACTCGTCGCCAGATACGGATGGTTGAAATTCACGCCGAAATCATACCCCATCCATCGCCCCAGCCCCCGCGCGATATCGCTGTAGCCGCTGAAATCGCCATAAATCTGAAAGGCGAACATGATCATAATCACCCACCAGTACAAACTCGACGGCATCGGCGTAGCAGCGCTGAAGGCCGCCACGACAATCGGCGCCAGATTATCGGCAATCACCATCTTCTTGAAAAATCCCTGCACGATCAGCTTCATCCCGTCCCAGCGCTGCTCCTCCGTAACCGGCGGCGCCTGCGTCATCTGCCCCAGCAATTGCGCTGCCCGCACAATCGGCCCGGCCACCAGTTGCGGAAACAAACTCAGATACGCGAAAAAATGCAGCACGTTATGCGTCGGCTTCAGTCGCTGCCGATATACATCTATCGAATAACTCATCGACTGAAACGTGTAAAAACTGATGCCCACCGGCAGAATAAGTCCCACAGGCTTAATACTCACGTCCAGGCCGCACCATCCCAGCAGGCTCCCGCACGTCGCCAGCAGAAAATCCAGATATTTGAACAAACCCAGACACCCCAGGTTCATGAGGATGGAAGCGATGAGAAATAACTTACGCCGCCGTGGGTAACGCTCCATCCCCAGCGCCGCCAGAAAATCCACCAGCCCGCTGGCGATCAGCAAAAACAGAAACCGCCAGTCCCACCATCCATAAAAGACGAAGGACGCCGCCGTCAGATACCCCCAGCGCCGGTTATTCCCTCGCCGAAACCATCTCCACCCGGCGAAAAATATCACCGCGAAAATACAAAATGTCACTGTATTAAACAGCATCGTTACGTCCGTACGTTATGTATTGCCGTGCCGATAAGCGCATCGGTGCGGCTAACCGTCTTGATAGGTTTATCGACAAATACCCCCCCGCGCAGGCATTAAATTCCCCCTCATCCCTACATTCGTTAAAATCAGACGCAAATTATCGGACGCATCCCCCAATTATCGGACGCATCTGTCGCAGAAACTATTTACCGTCCTTACAATGGTCAGCGTTTTCTTCATGACAGCAGCACGATGCGCCCGCCGAAAGCATAGGCTCACCTTCATGGCAACATGTCGCCGCCGCCGTTCGCCGCCAACGATAAACATCACGACTAATAAAATATCCCAGCATCACCAGCAGCACGACCGCCGCCCCGATATTAATCCATTCCGGCAGCGGATGCACATGCCCGCCCATGCCCGGCCGAACCGTTAAAACAAAATCAAACAACCACCCCAATACCACGCTCATCACCGCGACGGTAAGCATATACACCGCCAGTGCCCCTTTTCCCAGGCCGCGTAAAATCGCTCCCATCGTCGCTACGTTCGTCGTCGGCCCCGCCATCAGCAACACCAGCGCTGCTCCCGCCGGCAGTCCGGCCGCCACCAGCGCCGACGCCAGCGGCACCGACGCCACCGCGCAGACATACATCGGCATCCCGATAAGCAGCATCACCACCAACCCCCACGGCCCCTGCAGCCACGCATATTCCGCGAGCTTGCCTTCCGGAATAAACGTCGTTATCGCCGCCGCAACCAGTACGCCCACAATCAGCCACCGATACACATCCCCCAGCAACTGGATAAATCCAAACCGCACCAGTTCCCGCACTCCCCGCCCCGTGACGCGGGCATCCTGCCCGCGCTCTTCTTCAGTATGACATGCTCCCTGCCCGCGCTCACTTCCCTTGGGCAATGTTTGTTCTGATACAGCATCATCAACCCCCACGGTCGCATTTACTGAATTTCGCTCTTTAACCAAATATCCCGTCAACACCCCCCCTACCATACCGCTCAGCAATGCCGCCCCCACCTTAAACAATGCGAACGGCCACCCCAAAAACGTCGCGCTCACCAATATCGAATCCACTCCCGTTTGCGGCGTGCTTATCAAAAAACCCACCGTCGCCCCCTTCGACGCCCCATCCCGCCGCAATCCCAGCGCCGCCGGTATCACCCCGCACGAACATAACGGCAATGGCACGCCCACCGCCACCGCCTTAAACACTCCTGACCACAATCCACCGCCCAGATGCTTGCGCACAAACCCTATCGGTAACAGCACATGCAGCAGGCCCGCAATGGCCATCCCCAATAGCAGCCACGGCGCCAGTTCCAACAAAATATGCCAGACGGCCTCTATGTAGGTGTAAGTATCTGTGTGTACGTGTTCTGTAGCCATCTCGATATAATCCATTTGGCTCTGTTTAATTTTAGACCCCCAAACCTGATAAGACCAGTGCGATAGTCGCTGAAATTTTATGGCTTTGCTTGGGCCGATTCGTCCGAAGCCTCATTCAGCCGGGCGACAAAATCACGGATAATCCACTCCGGCGTCGAAGCTCCGGCCGTAACGCCGACGGTTTTGACCCCGACAATGGTGACCGGATCAAAATCAACCGAGCTTTCCAGCAGGTGCGTCGTCACTCCCTGCCGGCGGCAAAGTTGGGCCAATTCGCCCGTATTGGCCGAATTCCGCCCTCCCAGCACGAACATCACATCGACGCGCGCGCACAGTGCTACGGCCGCTTCCTGCCGCCGGGCCGTTTCCCGGCAAATAGTATTAATCACGCGAAGCTCATCAAAACCCCGTGCGGCTATCAGACCCACCAGCCGGATGAAGTCCGCCGGCGAATGCGTCGTTTGCGATACGACCGCCAGCTTGCCGCCGACGGGCAGACGCGCCAAATCACTCTCATCCGCCACCACCGTCACCCTCGGCGCATATCCCACCGCGCCCTGAACTTCGGGATGGTCCGGGTCGCCGATAATGACCACTTTGTAACCCTGTTCGTGCAGCTCACGCACAAGTTTCTGGGCGCGCTTGACGAGAATGCACGTCGCATCGGCAAGCCGCAGTCCCCGCCGCGCGATTTCCGCCAGCGTGTCCGGGTGACAGCCGTGGCTGCGAATCAGAACGGTGGGAATATCTTCTTCCGGCGCGCCCGCCGGCGTGGACGGAATTTCACGCAGGTCTTCCACCACTTTAAGCCCGCGTTCGGCCAGACGATCCACCACCTGCTTGTTATGAATGATCGAGCCGAGACAATAAACAACTTTCCGCTGCGCCAGCATCTCCTCCGCCAGTTCAATAGCGTGCTCCACGCCGAAACAAAAACCGCACTTCTCCGAGATGATGATCTTCATCACAACGCCTCCGTGCCGAAACGTTTACGGCCATACCGAGCACGCAGCTCGGCCTGCATCGCCTGCAAACGCTGATTGATAAGCTTGACGTATTCGCCTTTGGCCATGGCTTTGGCTTGCTCGGAGGAGATGGGTTCGCCGAAATAAACAAAGATGCGGCCGAGACCGGGAATTTTCCGTTGACGCGGCCAGGCCTCATAAGCGCCGTCAATAACAACGGGAATCGTCACCGCGCTGCTCCGGCGCGTGATCAGTTCGATGCCGCTTTTAATTTCACCGATGCGCCCCGTCGCGCTGCGCGTCCCTTCAGGGAACAGCACTATCGCCCGACCGTCGTTAAGCCGGGAGATAACGGTCTTGATGGCCTTGATGTCGGCGGCGCCACGCTGAATAGGAAAAGCATTGAGCGAACCGATGAACCGCCCGAACAGCCGATTATGAAAAAGACTGTCGCGGGCGATATAGTCCAGCTCCCGATTTAGCCCCATACCGCATAGCGGCGGATCAATATAACTCTGATGATTGCTCACCAGCAACACCGGACCCGTCAGGGGGACCCGGTTACGCCCCAGCGTCCGCACCTGAAAATACGCGCAAAATGCTCCCCGAATAAGACTCTGCCAGAAACGATACCATAACCGCATTAGCCGTTCCCTCCCATTATCCGGCCATAAAGGGTCTCCACCACTTCCGTGATGTTCATGTGTGTGGTGTCAATCACCGTGGCATCCTCTGGTATTTTCAATCCGCCGACCGCACGATTTTTATCGCGTTCATCGCGCCGCAATTGAGCGGCCAAAATAGTATCATAATCAACGGGCACGCCCTTTTGCATCAGTTCTTCATGGCGGCGGCGGGCGCGACATCCCGCCTCCGCATCGAGGTAAAACTTATATTCCGCCCGCGGGAACACCACCGTGCCCTGATCCCGCCCTTCCGTAACCAGTGATCCCGCCTCGCGCCCGATTCGCTGCTGCTGCGCCACTAGTTCGGCGCGAACCCCCGGCGCATCAGCGATGGGACCGGAATGATCCGTAACCTCTTTACTGCGGATGGCCACGCTCACATCCCGCCCGTCAAGCAGCACGCGATTAACCCCGTCGCTCCGCCGCATCTCAATCCGAACCGCCGCCGCCAGTTTCGCCAGCGCGTCGGCATCATCCAAATCCGCGCCGTGCTCCAGCGCCGCCAGTGTCACGCACCGATACATCGCCCCCGTATCCAGATACACCGCCCCCAGCCGGTCCGCCAGCCGCGCCGCCACCGTGCTCTTCCCCGATCCCGCCGGGCCATCTATCGTTATTATCATAGTGACACTTCTCCGCCGCCCATTATATCCTTATCCGCACCACCCACAAGCCGTTCCTCGCCCCCTGCAATCATAATCCATTTGCAGAAAACATCCTTTGCAGAAGGCGAAAATCCTGATATGCTAAATAACGTATGAAGCTCGACAAACTCTACAATGAAGATTGCATCGCGGGTATGGCCCGCATTCCCGAAGGCAGTGTCGATTTGGCCTTTGCCGACCCGCCGTTTAATATCGGTTACAAATACGATGTCTATGAAGATAAACTGGCCGCCGACGAATATTTAGCCTGGTCGAAATCCTGGGGCGAAGCCCTCGTGCGGACCCTCAAGCCCACAGGCACGTTCTGGCTGGCCATCGGCGATGACTTCGCCGCCGAATTAAAGCTGATTTTCCAGCGGGAATTAGGACTTTATTGCCGCAGTTGGGTCGTCTGGTACTACACCTTTGGCGTCAACTGCAAATATAAATTCAGCCGCAGCCATACGCACCTCTTCCACTTCGTCAAAGACATTAAAAATTTCACGTTTAATAGGGATGCCATCCGGGTCCCTTCGGCCCGCCAACTGGTTTATGCCGACTCGCGCGCGGACAAAAACGGCCGCCTGCCGGATGATACCTGGATTCTCCGGCCCCAGGATATCCCTCAAAGTTTTACCCCGGAAGAAGATGTCTGGTATTTCCCCCGTGTATGCGGGACTTTTAAGGAACGCG
>CAZOCV010000001.1:6737-43743 GCA_964578395.1 uncultured Pirellulales bacterium | reverse complement strand
GACAATGATTTCGTTAGCCGGATGTGTTTGGCGCAGCACGCTCTCGATGGCTCGGTTGATGTAGCGTTCATTATTATACGCCGGGATAACGACGCTCAAAGAAGTATTGACGGCTGGGGGAGATATGATTATATCTGCCATAGCAATTCCTAAAATCAGCGAAGCGTGGGATGAAACAGTTTACGTCGTAAGTTTAATCGTTGGGATATGTGGCTAAGCGTTCGGCACGTTGCCAGGGTTGCCGAAGGCCACAACGTCAGCAGATTCATCCAGCCGCGATGCCACATAGGCAGTAGATGAGCAAATCGCCGCTGGCATGCTTTGTTGGTGTAAATACGGTCATCGAACAGGGACGCCCGCATCCAACTGCGCACCATGAGTTTTGCCACCGGTAGAAATTGTGATTCCTGGCCCCACTGGGCGGAGAGTTCCAAATGGCGGCCGACCATATCTTCCAAAAACGCCAGCGGTTTAGGTTTCCAACTGAGGCTGTCAGGAGTTTCCAGATGATATATCGCCAGCGGTTGAACATCGTAACCATAGCGGGGATGATGGTAAGAGATCCGCCACCATAAATCCTCATCATGGCCGCGCCGCATTTCTTCACGAAATCCGCCTACAGTCATGAGAACGTCTTTGCGAATCATCATGGTGATGGTGCAGCCGCCGACGCGCTGGACATAACCGTGGAAATAATTTTCCATGACATCCCGACCATGAGTTACTTGCATCGCCTCAGCCGGGCTGATAAAAGGTTCAGTGCGATTTTTTGAAGCGACACTGCGGAAATAATTACCCGTCATCCATGCCAAATCAGGATTGCGTTTCGCCAGCGCCGTTTGTCGAGTGAGTTTTTCCGGCAACCATTCATCGTCGGCGTCCAGAAAAGCAATCCAATCAAAGCGAGCTTTTTTTATGCCAGTGTTACGAGCGGTGGCGCCACCGCTGTTGATTTGCTGAATTAAGCGCACCTTATTTCCGAAAGTTCTCACTACCTCAGATGTTTGGTCGCGGCTGCCGTCGTCGATGACAATGATTTCATCTGCCGGTCGGGTTTGCGCCAACACACTTCGGATAGCTCGTTCAATCGTTGCCGCTGCGTTATAGGCAGGTATTATGGCGCTGATAGTTATATTGTCAGTGGCATGGTGCAAAATTTATCGCATCTCCTTTTCATAGGGCATTAGCGGGGCACGTTTTCGCAGACCCAGCCTCAGTGCGCTCTGGCGAAAAACCTGCCGAATTGGTGCTCCAACTCGACATTTAAGCTGCGTCCACCATCGGGGGCGTTGATAAGCATAGAAGCAGAATTCCTGATATATTTGAGGAAAGTTTTTTATTCCTGGAAATCGCCCCAGTAATTCTTCGGCGCGTTTTACTTCGCCGTGATATGCCCAGTTGGTTGCCGTCCAAAGCGCACGGATATCCAGTAATTGATGTAATAAATCTATTTTGGCTTTGGGACAATAATCCAGTAAAACGTTCGGATCAGCCAGAAAAGGTTCTAAAGGATACGCACGCGGCTGGTGGCCAATGGTGGATGTTTCAACATGATAACGCACCGCGGGCGGCACAATAATCATAACCGAGTGATTAAAAATAATGCGCATCATCAGGGTTTCATCTTCCGCCCTCATACAGCGATTATGGCCATAAAAACCGCCATACTTTTCCACGAAATGGCGTAACGCCAGGGTATTCCAAGGTGAATAAAACGGGGTGAGATGTCCGGTCCATACAGGATCTTCATTACCGCGGAGCTGATGGATGCCCGGTGTGATGCCCCAATTGGCCCAGATGGCCGTCATGTCCTGCTGCTGGGGCCACTGGTAATACATTGTGCCCACTATGGCCACATCATTTTTCTTGATAGCACTCAAGGCATTGGCCAAATACCAGGGATACCATTCATCGTCTGCGTCAAGGAAGGCTAGATAGGGGGCATTGCCTGCCGCGATGCCGGTGTTACGCGCACCGCCGGGTCCGGTGTTTTCCTGTTGAATCATGGTGAGCCGAGGTTCGTTTATTGACCGTACAATATCCGCTCCGTCATCCGTGGATCCGTCGTTGACAATAAAAAGTCGCCAGTCCGCAACCGTTTGATGGCAAACAGACTGAATGGCGCGTGCGATAGTTCTAGCCTTGTTATAGAGCGGGATAATAATGTCAATTTCCACCATGATTTTTATCCATTATGGTATCGGACGCCATCGTCGGGGGCGCTGTTGTCAGACCCAGTTTTATCGCCCATGCTCGCAGTTTGGCTCGTATAGGGGGTCCAATCCAAAGTTTAAATCGCGCCCACCAAAAAGGGCGAATGCGTCCATACCAGAGGTAATGCCGGTAAATTTTCTTGAATCGTCTGGCATGAGGGTATTTTTTCAAAAGCTCCTGGGCTTCTTTACGCCGGCCATAATAAGCCCAGTTGGTTGCGGTAGCCAGCGCTGCGCGTTCGAAAAAACCTTGCAGCATCTCCTGTTTTTCCGGCGGACAATAATCCCGCAAAAGGGATTCTTCCTGTAAAAGTGGTGATAAAAGTCTCAAACGGGGACTATTAGATTGGCGGTCATAAGAAAAACTGGATGTTTCTGTGTGATAGCGTACCGCCGGTGGACCGATGACCATAAAAGGTTCATTCAGGGCGATACGAATGAAAAGAATTTGATCTTCACCCCAGCAGCAATGATTTTTGTCGTAAAAACCGCCGTAGTGTCTCAGTATATCAGTACGAACTACGGTATTCCAAGCGGATATAAATGACATGATGTCCGAAAACCATACAGGATCCTCTCTACCGGTAATCTCGTAGCGACCCGCCTTTATTCCTAGCTGTTCAAAGTGACTTGTCATATCCTCCTGGCGCGGCCAGCGATAATATAACGATGCCGCCATACTTACATTGTTGTTCTTCAGCGCCGTCAAAGCGTTTTCCAGATACCATGGATACCACTCATCGTCCGCGTCTAAAAACGCCAGTATTTCACTTGTTGCTCGTGCTATACCTGTATTACGAGCAGCACCGATGCCTTGATTAGTTTGGCGGATAAGCGTTATGCGCCTATCATTGATGTCGGCAACCCGTTTTGCACTATCATCGGTTGATCCGTCATCCACCACCCATAAACGCCAGTTCGTGACAGTTTGCGCCCGGATGGAATCAATCGTCCGTACCACCGTTGAGGCTTTGTTGTAGAGCGGGATGATAATATCAACGTCGTGCATAATAGCCACAGCCGGAATTAATTTTTTAAAGAAAACCTAAATAATGCTCGCCATCGTTCGACTAATACGCCAATCATCCACCATAATTTTGTTGCCATCATACGTCGCTGATAATCCTTATCGCCGCGAATGGAAATCCACATAAGAATAAAAATATAGCGTATCACATTGGCGCTGCGCAGGAGCACCCGCAAAAGGCGCATTCTAAGCGAAACCTCGATTTCCTGTAGGCCTTCTGTGCGGCCCATGCCATAACGCCACCGACGAACATAATCATAGCTTAATCGTTCCGGTGTTACTATGTGGCCGACGACCGGTCCCGGATCATACCACACCTGACCTCCGGCGTGGGATATAGACTGTAATAAGGCACATTCCTCTCCCGCTAATAGAGATTTTCCTTTGCGTCCCAAATGACTGGTAAAGCCTCCGTATTTGAGGATACTTTCTTTGCGAAAGGCTAAATTCAAGCCAAATACCCCCCACCCGTCCGGCAGAAGTTTTCGTTGCCGGCCTTTATTTACTTCCACCAGATGTTCTCGCAGCGCTGGTCCCATCCATGCGGGAGGTTTGCGGAAAAACACACAATAACTTCGTCCGCCTACCGCGTCAGCCCCAGTTTGTTCAAAGGCCAGGCGCATGTTTTGCAGCCAGTCGGGGGCCACCAGCACGTCATCGTCGAGAAACGCTACAATGTCGCCTTTCGCCTCAGCCACACCTCGGTTTCGGGCGTGGCTTAGTCCCAGACAAGGTTCATGAATATATCGTAAAGCCAGTTTTTCCTGCATATCTTCAATGATGGTGCGGGTAGCGTCCGTGGAGCCGTTGTCCACCACCAGCAGTTCCCAGGCCTCGTTGTTGAGGCCATACTGGCCGGCGAAGCTTTCCAGCATTCTTTTAAGGATATTAGCCCGGTTATGGGTGCATACCACAACGGAAATCATGCTCATGGCATACCTTGAATCAAGGTGTTCCGGCTACAAGCAAAATAACGTAATTGATTGTCTCACATAGACATAGTAACAAAAAACGGGTGAAGGGTCAAAGGTTTTTCACTCAGACAATGTTATCGGACCATAGGTGGCCGAAGTAATAAAAATCCCAAGAAGGATCTTGAGCTTCATTTTGCTCTGTTTTTAGCGATTGTGTGGCACTTGGGGGAAGTTTGAGTAAAGTATTCGGACGTTCCCCGCCGATAATTCTTGGGTGCTTTTATAGGACGAAGAGTCCTGGGTTACTTTTTTGTGACCTTGAGCGTCTAAGAGGCCGATAAAAACGAAAGGCCTTGGGCCGACGGTTATATGGAACGTGGGCGGCCCCGGCCGGAATCGGAGACTTCGGCCTATGTATCGGACAACTAAACATTTGACGTGGACGTCACGGGAGTGGCGTCAGGTTCTTGTAAATTGGATATATTCCTCGCATCGGGGCAGGACGCCGAGCGACGCGGGAAGCAACTGCGAAAATATGCCACCGGGCATCTTTTTCGGGGAGTTGACATTGCTGCCGCGATTATTAGCTTATGCCACCGTCTTCCTGACGATGCTTCTGCTGATGGGTTGTTCAGCAGGAACGCAACAACCCCTGCTAAGTCCGATTGTGGAAACCAACCTGTACGGCAACCTCGATGCCTGGCAACCGGTGGATTTTACCTCGACCCCCTTTAGTTCGCTTATCCAGCATAGTTTTTGTGAAGAGGGCGGAGACTACGATCCGGATATCAGTGGTGACGGCCAATGGATGGCGTTCAGTTCCCTGCGACACGCGCCCAATCCTGATTTATATATCAAACAGGTGAGCGGCTCCACGGCCACACGCCTGACCAGTGATCCCGCCAGTGAAATCCAGCCCTGCATATCGCCGCTGGGCGATAAGGTGGCTTATGCCTCCAATCGGTCCGGCAGTTGGGATATATGGGTTATCAGTGTGGATGGGTCGAATCCTATTCGCCTGACGGACGGCGCGAGCAATGATATTCATCCTTCATGGTCGCCCGATGGCAAGCAAATTGTTTACTGTTCTCTGGGCGGACGCAGTAATCAGTGGGAACTGTGGATCGTGAATGTCGATACGCCCAGTATCAAAAAATGGATCGGATACGGGGTTTTCCCGGAATGGTGTCCGAACGCGAATATTCCCAAAATAGCCTACCAGATGGCCCGTTATCGCGGCAGCCAATGGTTCAGTATCTGGACGGTGGATATGATTGACGGCGAAGCGAAATACCCCACCGAAATCGTCAGCAGCGTCAATCACGCCTGTATCTGCCCGACATGGCATCCCGATGGCAAAAAAATTGCGTATAGCACGGTGTCCCGCAGCGTTTATGAAAAGGAGACGCCTAACGCTCTGCCGGGTAGCAGCGGAGAGGACGTCTGGATGGTGGATATTGACGGCCGGAACAGTTTGCGCCTGACCCAGGGAGACGCCGCGAATTTTTCGCCCTGCTGGGCGACGGACGGCCGGATTTATTTCTGCTCCGACCGCAAAGGCATTGACAATGTATGGTCCGCCAAACCGACGCAGGTTGATTTCGCCGCTACAGCGCCCGTGGATTTGAGCAAACATCCGCAGGGCGCGGTGTTAGCGAACTAACCTTTAACATAAGTGCTTTTTCAACAAGTAAATAGCGACGAACCTCATGAACTCCGGAAATCGCCGATACCTGCTGCTGATGACGCAGGCTGTAATGGTCGTCTGGCTCTTGGGTTGTAAATCTGGACCAAAAGCCGAGGATAGGGTTTGGCTTTATGCCAGCCCCTATGACGAACCACGCAGCCTGGCGGTCACCGTCTTTATGAATCAATCCGGCAGTGATGCCCTTGATACCGTGGTGGTGACCGATGAGTTTTACACCGAATTGCAGCAGGTGCCGGGACTGGAAGTCATGCCGGTAAATCGGGTGCTCGAGGCGATGGACGAGTTGCATATGGCCGGGGTTCGCAGTCCCGATGATGCCGTGCGATTGGCCGATCATCTCCAGGTCGATGGTGTGATTGTCGGGGCGGTTACGCGATACGATCCGTACTGGCCGCCCGTGATGGGAATGATTGTGCAGGTGTACGGCAGGGTGCAGCACGCGGCCAAAACCGAATCCGCGGAAGAAACGGCTCCACCGCAGCCCTGGGATTTATCGCGAATGCCCACGACGTTTGAATTGGGCGGCGGCCATCCGCTCACGCCGCAGGCGATGGTGGTGCGAATTTATGACGCCGGCAAGGATGATGTCATTGAGCGGCTGAAGACCTATAGCCGCCAGCGCGGCGGCGAGGCCACTCCCATGCAGTGGCGCAAACAGGCTACCCGGCGCAATTATCTGCGGTTTGTCGCGCATGAAATGATTGGTGAATTGCTGGCTCAGGAAAAACTTCGGATACGCCAATCCCGAGAGTAAGCAAGAAGGATGTTCGGATGACCGAGCAAAAAGAATTATTGTTGGTCAAAGGTGAGGAGCGTTTTGTTTTTCGCTACGAACCCGGCAGCGAAGAACAAGTCCTCGATGCTTTTATCCATATGGCCAATGACAAGGCCAATAAATTTGACTGGTTTGATGCAGCGGTGCTGAGTTTTCAGCTCAGCAAGCATCTGGTGGATGAAGCCGACCGGCTGTTATGCCCGCTCCAGGACGTGCGGCGGCAAGCCAACGAATCTTCGGCGCCCTAGTCGGTCGGCTCGATAATTTGGTTGCCAGAGCGGTTCTGGCCGGAATGAGGCGTGCGCTACGCCGTCCGGCCGACCATCCGGCGACATGATGGTGTTTCGCATGGCGGATATGACCCTATCGGCGATGCGGACAATAAAAAAGCGGGAGCCTGATGTTCCCGGACACAAAAAACCTTTCGCCGTGAGATAGCAAAACCATGCTGGAGCATCCTAATATCGTACGCGAGTTTCTGGAATATCTGAATTACGAACGGCATTTTTCCGGTCATACCGCCAAGTGTTATCACGCTGATTTGCAGCAATACACCCAATGGCTGGCGCAAAGCTCATCGGAACAGGCTTCGTCTTCGCAAGCCGGTTTCGATACCTCAAACCATAACACCGCTACGGCCACCGTGGCGGGAGTGGATTTGAGTACGCGCATCATCCAGGCGGATGTGAATTTGATACGTGCGTATATGGCCTACCTGCATGAGCAGCAGTACTCCAAGGCCACATCCGCCCGAAAGCTGGCCACGCTGCGCAGTTTTTATAAATTTCTGGTGCGCCGCGGCCACGTGGAAACCAGTCCTGTGGCGGCCATTCGTACGCCCAAGCAGGAAAAAACCCTGCCGCGTTTTCTGAGCCTTGAGCAGATTAATGCTCTTCTGAACTGTCCTGACACCGGCGATATGCTGGGCGCGCGCGATCGAGCGATTTTGGAGACGCTTTACAGCAGCGGTTTAAGGGTAAGCGAACTGGTGGAACTAAACCTCAGTGACGTGGATTTTCTGGGTGAAGTGCTTCATGTTCGCGGCAAAGGCAAGAAGGAGCGGCTGACGCCGATTGGTGCCGGCGCCCTGCAGGCCATTCAGCGCTATTTAACGTACCGTGACGCCGACCCCCGCAAGGGACGCTTTGACCAGCAGGCCCTGTTCGTTAATAAGCACGGCCAGCGGCTTAGCACGCGGTCCGTGCGTCGTAAACTCGATAAGTATCTGCAGCAGGCGGGTTTGGATCCCCGCATCAGTCCCCATACGCTGCGGCACACGTTTGCCACGCACATGCTCAACAACGGCGCCGATTTGCGCGTGGTGCAGGAACTTCTGGGGCATCAATCGCTAAGCACTACCCAGGTTTATACGCACCTGACCACCAGCCGGATGAAAGAAGTTTATGAGGAATCGCATCCTCGCGGAACCCTGTAATCCCCAATAGGCCGGAAACAACTATAAGGTAGGGCAGAATTAGTTCAAAAAGCCTGAGAGGTATTGAGAGAAACCGGCCCGACCGGGATTTACACCCCGGCCGGGCCGATTCATTCCTGGATGGCTTTCTGACGGGCTTATCCGCCCCCGAAAATCGACATTGGTTTTTTGCGGCAACTCCACTAACATGAGGTGAGCTTATAAACTATCCTGGATTGCGCCCGAGAGTGTACAGCGGTTTAGAGATAGTCCCGAGAAAAGGCCGATATGGAACGTAAAACCGGTCAGCGTAAAGCGTTAGTGTTTCAGGGGCCCAATGCTCCTGATGGGGATGTTCTCAACTTGCTGGGGGAGGCGTTTGAGGTGCATACCGCCGAAAACCTCGAACAGGCCTTGTACATGCTTCGTGAGGGGCCTTTTGATTTGGTAGTCTGTCGGACGGGCGATTTTCTGCCCCTGGAACGGGCGGTGGTCAGCCAGCAGGCGGTGGCCATACTGAACACCATCGGCGAAGGCGTTTGTCTGGTGGATGGCGATGGTGTCATACTCTGGGCAAACCGCAAAATGGCCGAATTCAGCGAGGATGTCCGTCAGGGAGTCGCCCTGCGGAGTCGCCACGGGTATGAGACGTTTGCGGATTTGTTTCAGCGCCAACCCGGTCTGGACCCCCAGCAGGTTCGTCCCCGGCGTTACTCTTTTGTGGATGACGCCAACGACCGATACTTCGAAATGATTGTGGCGCCTATGATGGAGGTGCAGGGAAAAATGACCCAGGTGGCCACGGTCATCTGGGAGGAGACCGCCAGCCGGCGCTTGCAGCAGCGCATTAATGCCATTGATCAGGCGGGACGGGAGCTGGTTCGTCTCGATGCGGAATCGCTGGCCAATATGAATGTTGAGCAGCGTATTCGCCTGCTGCAGGATAAAATCATTCGTTACGCCCGGGAATTGCTTAATTTCGATCATTTTGTGATTCGTTTGCTCAACCGTAAAACGAATCAGTTGGAAGTGCTGTTTGGTGTGGGATTGGAAGGCGATGAGCGCACGGAAATTTTCGCCAATATCCACAATAACGGTATTACCGGTTATGTCGCCGCCACGGGACGCAGCTATATCTGCAATAAACCGGAGACGGACGAGCATTACATATCGGGACTTGATGGCGCTCGGTCCAGCCTGACGGTGCCGTTGCGTCTGCACGATCATATTATTGGCACTATGAACGTGGAAAGCCACCATGAAGCGGCTTTCGGTGAGGATGACCGGCAGGTGGCGGAAATATTCGGGCGTTATATCGCCCTGGCCCTCAATATCCTCAATCTCCTGGTGGTGGAGCGATTCAAGACCACCGATCAGGCTGCGGAAAATCTCCACGAGCGTATCAATGAACCGCTGAGCCAGATTCTCACGGAAGTGTCGCTTTTGATGGAGGAATATATCGGACACGACGATCTGCGGCATCGGTTACAGGAGATTATCGATCATGTAACGGAGGCCAAAACCATTGTCAAGGACGTGCGTTCCGCGCCCCGGCAGGGTATTTTGGGCGGGGCCGGCGATGTGGAGCCATCGGTCAAGGCGGTATTGGAGGGTAAAAAGGTTCTGGTCGTTGATGATGAACAGTTTATCCGTCGCACCATTGCGGATGTGATGATAAAATATGGTGCGGTTGTAGATACCGCCCGTGACGGCCGCGAGGCGCTGGCTTTGCTGGCCCGGCAGAAATACCATCTGGTGCTTTCCGACATTAAATTGCCCTTTGCCACGGGTTATGAAATTTTTTCCGCCGCCCGCAATGTCGATCAGGAGATGGCGGTGATTTTAATGACCGGTTTTGGCTATGATCCCAATCATTCCATTGTTCGCGCTAACAAGGAAGGGCTGTCCGCCGTGCTCTATAAACCGTTTAAAGTGGACCAGTTAATGACGGAAATTTGCCGGGCGATGAAAATTACTCCCTGATTAGGTTGCACCGGCGGTGGGAGGTTATTTTGTATCAGCATTTATCAGAAACCGCCAAGGAAGTCATCAAACTTGCCGATGAAATAGCCCGGCGTGCGCATCTGGACTATGTCGGCACCGAACATGTCCTGCTGGGGATCATGGAGCACGGTTTGGGGTTGGGTGCGCAAGTGCTTCAAAATGCAGGCATTACGTTAGAATTATTAAAGGAATCCATTCAGCAGGTGAACCGCAGCAGTTCGGAAGACACATGGGTTTTTGGCCGTTTGCCGGGTTCTCCCCACTTTAAGCAGGTGATAGCCAATGCCATCGAAGAGGCCGAACTGGTCCGCCAAAAGAAAGTCGGCACCGAATTTCTTTTGCTGGGTTTGCTGCGCGAGACCGATTGTATCGCGGAAAAAATCCTTCGGGGGCTGGGTTTGACATTATCCCAAGCTCGCCAGGAAATTAGCCGTCTTCAGGGGCGTCCCCAATAATTGTTTTTTTGCATTTCTTCGTTAATCTCCTCTTGTTTTAATATATTTGGCCAGACATAGAAATGGCCTAAGGTGTAGCCTATTGCAATTTGTTTAAGCATTTATTATATAATGGCTTGTAATAAATTGCTGCTGGGCGGTCCGCCAGGCCTGTTATTATGGAGCCAGGCCGTTCATCGGCTTATAAAAGTTGCATAAAACCCATACGCGAAGAGCGATATTCGACTGGAATTTTGGGCAAAGAGGCGTTAGTATATTTTTGGGGCAACGGAAAAGTGGACAACGCGAGCTTCCCCGAACCTGAAGGAACCGGAAAGGTTAAATCATGGCAAAGACCGGTAAAATGGCATGGGGCATTAATGTCGGTAACTGTAACCTTAAGGCTATCAAGCTGCGCCGAACCGCCGATAGCGTCGAGGTCGTTGATTTTGCGGTAATCGAACATGAAAAAATTCTATCGCAATCCGACGTCACTCCCGCGGAACGGGCGGAAATGGTAACTGCGGCCCTGGGGCGATTTCTGGAAGAGCACGAGGTGCGCGGAACCAACGTCGTTGTAAGCGTTCCCGGCCAGAGCAGTTTTGCGCGATTTATCAAATTGCCGCCTGTGGAAAAGAAACGCATTCCGGAAATTGTACGTTTTGAAGCCATTCAGCAGATTCCTTTTGAAATCAGCGAGGTGGAATGGGATTGGCAGCTTTTCCAGACGGAAACCAGCCCTGATATTGAAGTGGGGATTTTCGCCGTCAAGCGGGATCTGGTGCGGACGGCCCTGGAGCCGTTTAACCAGACACGTTGTCCGGTGCAAATGGTGCAGATGACGCCTATGGCCTTGTATAATTTTCTCAATTACGACCATAAGCGGCTGCAGGAAGTCGCCGGCAAGCAGGCCGTGATTGCTCTGGATATCGGTTCGGATAACACTGAACTGGTTATCGCCGATGGGCAGCGGGTGTGGCAGAGAAGCATTCCCATTGGCGGCGGGCATTTTACTTCGGCGATTCAAAAAGCATTTAAACTCAGTTTCGCCAAGGCGGAGGCTCTGAAGCGTACGGCCAGCACGAGTAAATACGCCCGGCAGATATTCCAGGCGATGCGTTCGGTGTTTGCCGATCTGGCGGCCGAAATCCAGCGATCCCTGGGTTTTTATTCCAGCGGCAGCCGGGAGGTTCAGTTCCGCGAAGTTTTGGCGCTGGGAAACGCCATGAAGCTGCCCGGTCTGCTGAAGTTTCTCCAGCAAAGTCTGTCCTTGCCGGTCAAGCGTTTGGAAAACTTTGAAAACGCACAAGTCAGCCCGGAGTTATCGCCGGCGCAATTTACGGAAAATCTGCCGAATCTCGGCGTGGTTTACGGATTGGCGCTGCAGGGACTGGGGCTGGGCGCGATTCAGAGCAATCTTCTGCCGCGTGAAGTCGCCCGGCAAGGTTTGTGGGCGCGGAAACGGCCGTGGTTCGCCGCCGCGGGCCTGATACTGATTGCGGGTCCTCTGCTCATGCTGGTCAGCGCGATGAAAAACAGCGCCGATATTAAATCATCGGAGACCGTTGCCAATCTTCAAATAATGGATAGCGCCAAACAGAGAGTTACGGCCAATAACACCAAATTTCAGCAGGCCAACGCGGCAATTTCCGCCGCCGTCAGCAAGATTCAAAAGCCCAAATCGCTGTATGGCCCGCGCTTGCTGGTGCCGAAGGTGTTTCAGTTGATTCGTCAATGTGTGCCGAACGAGAATAACAATCCTGATTTGACCGCGTTTTATCAGGCGTACGCCGCGGGGGATTATGACACGGTTATTGCCGTGCCGCGCAACCAGCGCGAGCAGGTATTTCTGGAAAGCATCAGAATTATTTACACGGATAATATCCATCAGCCGTTTGAAACCATTATTGCTTCCTGGGCGGCTACCGAACGACGAAGCAATTTAGGCACGGGCGGCAGGGCGACCGGTATGATGGGTATGCCGGGCATGATGATGCCTGGTATGATGCCGGGTATGATGCCGGGTATGATGCCGCCGGGTATGATGGGGGATGAACCGGGCATGATGCCGGGGACCTTCAGGCCACCGACAGCATATCCCACGCCGGGAATGAGTCCGGGGACAACGACGCCGGGCGCCCAATTCGATTTTTCCACGAAGCCGGCGGAACCAGGATTTGTGGTGGTAATTGAGGGGACCACGCCGCACCAGGACTATCGCGCGTTTTTGCTGGGGCCGCAGGTTGGGTGGGATCAGCAGGACCAATGGGGCTTTTTCGAGCGGTTGCGCCATCTGGGTCAGCGGCCGCCGTCAGTTAGGCCGGCAGCGAGTGCGGCGAAACCGGGGTTAACGCCGGGTATGCCGACGTTTCCGGCATCTCCTCTGTCACCGGCGCCGTCAGCACCGGCCGAACCGGCCGCCGAAGGTGATCCCGCATTGCCTTTCGAAATCTGCATCGAAAAAGAAGCTCCCGAAAAACTTTATATTGATTACAGCCAGGGAGACTGGGTTGCAACCAGTACGCTGGCGTCGCCCGATCAGCCGGTGTTGAGCGCCATTTTACTGCCGGAAGGTCTTCCTAACCTTGCGCCGAAACCGGCGGCGACAACGCCGAGGACATATGGCGCCATGCCGGGATATGCGACAACAACCACTCCCACCGTGGAAACGCTGCCGGCTCTGGTTGATCCCTTTACCAATGAACCGATCAGCAAAATGTATAAATATAACGATAAAGGTGAAGTGGTGCGGAACGCCCAGGGCGAGCCGGAACTGGTCAACAATGATTACTGGTTCCGCGTGAAATTAAAGCTAAAACTCAAAGCGAGTAATACAGCGTCATCGGCGCCCGCCAATCCTGCCGGCGGCCAGATGTAACGGCCGCCGACCGGGAGTGATTTTGGTCCGTAACGGACATATTGACGACAGGCAAATATAAGGTGAGAAAGTTATGAAATTCATCAAAAAATACATGTTTCTGATAACGGCGATTCTGGTGGTGCTGCTGTCGGCCGGATTGTTCGTTTTCGGCATGAGGATATCGGCCGCCAACCGCAAGGAAATGGAAAATCTTGCCTCGCGCTGCAAGGCCGTTTATGACCTCGAAAAAAACCTCAAGTATAATAATCAGATTGAATATTTTGAGTCGCTGGCGAAGGAACGGAACATGAAGGCCGACGCCATGCTGGCGGCCATCAGTAAGGTGTCGCGCCGGCCGCTGCTGATGTCGGATTATTTTCCCGCACCCAAATACGATATGATTCTTTCTACAGAACGTTTTGCCGAGGCGTATGTGAATTATGCCAACGCCCTTCTGACGGATATGGGCGCGGGCGACAAGCCCACCAAATTGGAAGAGGATAAGGTTCGTCAGGATTATGCCAGCAGTCTGGTCGGCGCCGCCGCGACAGGCGCGGCTTATGCGCCCACGTATGGCATGTATTCTGGAACGACAGGCATGGCGAAAACCCCCGCGGATGAACTGGTGGATGCGTTACGCCAGAAGCGCGCGGAATCCATCAAGGTATATGCCTCCACGGAGTCGCTGTTCGGCTACAGCTATTGGGATTCCATGCGGAAGAAAAGCGATGAGGACGATAAGGATACCATGCTCCGCCGCGCCTGGTACACGCAGTTGGCCGCCTGGATACAAAAAGATGTTGCCGATTCCCTGCTGGAAGGCAATGCCGCCGCGACCTCGGTGGTGAATGCGCCGATCAAACGGCTGGTGGAAATTTCTTTCGGCGGCGATGCGCTGGGCGGCCAAACGACGACTACATCCGTCAGCGCTGGAACCGCTGAAACCGTCGGACGGCGCGTTGCCGATAGTGCGCTGCGTATGCCCGTGTATGTGCTGGAGCCGACCGCGGCGGCCGCCGCGACGAGCGGCGATGGCACAACGGCGCCTGCGACCAAAACATATTATGGGCAAATGACCCGTTCCTGGACCAACCGCGCCAGTGACGATTTTATCGACGTGGTGCATTTTGAATTGTCCGTGATTATGGACACGACCTATATCGTTGATTTCGTGAACATTCTTCAAAACATAAAAACCAGCGATGATACGCCGCGCAACCAGATTACCGTTTTGCTGATTCACACCAATCCGATCAACCTGCGTCAGGAGGAGGCGGCGGGATATTATTATGGCGGAGGCTCGCTGGCCGAACTGCGCATGATTTGCGAATATGTATTTTTTCATAAAGGGTATGAAAGTATTATGCCCGAGCCGGTTAAACTGGATTTGAAACCTTTGGATACGTCCGCGGCGGGAGGGGTATAACAGCAAAAGCGAAAAACAGGCGTAGCGGCGATTCCCGGAAGTTGATGTGCAATAAAACAGGATAAAGCTTATGGCGAAGAAACAAGGCATAAATATTATTGAAGGGCACTTGGAAAAGATTGTACTGGCGGTGGCGCTGGTCATATTGCTGTGGGTGGTTTATAGCCAGATATTGCGTCCCGCCGGAGTGCCGCTGAATGATGAAATCCTTAAGGCTTCCGAGGCGACCAGCGAAGCAGCCGAGAAGGGCGAAGAGATCGTCAGTCGTCTGGCGCAGACCGGCCCGCTTCCTCCCGCGCCTGTCAATACGGATGTGCCGGAGCAAATTATCGAAGCTCATCCGCTGGAGAAAACGGTTGTCGATGCGGTTCCGCTGACGCCGCCTTATATTACGGATGTGCGTGAAGAGATGCGCGGTCCATATCGCATTCCCGATATGCCGGCGCTGGCGGAGGTGAAACTGCAGTTGACGCGGGATCAGGCGTATGTGCCGGTCGCCGTCGATACGACGGCGACAGCGACGGCCGGGATGGGCGCGATGGGCATGGGGATGATGACGTCCGGAAATTTGCAGGAAGTACTTTCCGATGTTGATTTTGTTTCCGTTGAGGCGTCTTTCCGCATCGGCGAATTGCGCCAGCGGTTCGATTCGGCGTTCGGCTCCGGCAGCAGAGACCCTCTGACGGTTTCTTCGCCGGCGGTGGCGGTTGTCCAGTTGCAGCGTTCGCGCTTGCTGCCCGATGGCGAGTGGAGTGAGTTTGAAGATACCGTGCGTTTGCCCGTAGATCCGATGGCGGGGAAAGCGCTTACGCCGGACCAACTTGAGCAATTGACCCCGGAATCATACGAGGTTCGCCGCACGGAATGGGGAGCTCCCGATACGCAGCTTTTATTATTAAAGCCTCAGCCCTTTCGGTTGTTGACGGGGGAATGGCTCAGCAAGAGCGAAGAGGCCGCCGGGACAACGGGCGATCGCCGTACTACCACGGCACGCCCGACCGCTCCTGGAATGGCGCCCGGAATGATGCCGGGTATGATGCCGGGAATGATGCCCGGGATGATGGAAGAAGGGATGATGCCCGGGATGACGATGGGCGGCGGAGTTCCCGGCACGTCGAAGTATGCAGCGGAAGAATTTACCAATGCGGATACCATTTCCTTCTGGGCGCATGATGCGTCGCTGGATTCGGGCGGGATTTATCGTTATCGCATTCGTTTGGGTTTCTTTAATCCTGTCGCCGGCCATCCCAATTGGGTGGAGGAAGATCAGGCGGCACTGGCGACGCAGCGGGTGCTTTGGACGGACTGGATTCGTCCGGATGGTGCTGTAAAAATTCCTGAACGTACGTTTTTTGTGCCGCGCATAGCCGACGCCGGTCAGACCGTGGGCATCGAAGTCTATCGCTGGCAAAATGGCCTTTGGCACAGCCAGCGTTATCGCGCCATACCGGGGACCGTGGTGGGTGAATTGGAAGAGGTTCGTGCGGCCGCCGGCCGGCCGGGCGCAGCGGCTATGGCAGCGCCGATGACCGGCGAAACCCAGCAGGCCACACCTATCGATTACCGCACCGGCGCCATGGTAATTGATGTTATTCCCGGAGTGCATTACTGGTATCGAATGGGAAGAAATCTCAAGGACGTAGTTACGACCGAGCTGGTTTATAATGACGCCCAGGGGATTATTCATCGCCTCCCGGTGGAGAAGACCGCATGGCCCGAAGACCTGCAAAAACTGCATAGCAGCGTTACCAGGCAAATCAGAGATCAGGAAAAAATGGAAAAAGCTGCGCCCGGTACTCCGGGAATGCCGGGCATGATGCCGGGCATGATGCCGGGTATGGCTCCGGGAGGCATTTGAGATTATAGGTGTTTTCTGACGGGGAAAATTATTTCGGCTCGGTATGAGGCTGGCTTAATTTTCCTCTTCCAGCCAGTATTGGCAGAAGATAATCCAGTCGGCGATATCGATGGTATTATCACTGGGGGCTGTGGTATCCAGATTGCAGGCGGGATTGTACCCCGGATCACCATCGTTGGTGAGCCAGGCCGCCGCGAAAATGGCAAAATCCGCTAAATTCACAAAGGAATCGCCGGAGAAATCACCGGGCAGGTATTCGTTCCAGGCCAGAAGCGGGTAGGTGATGGTTTCGCGGATGGTCCATATGGCCGGATTGCCGTCGGACGTGGTGAAATCCCAGTTTGCGGCGGTGAACGTGATCAAGGCTTGCATGTCGGCGGTGGTTTTGCCAATCATGCCGTCGGTATCAGGCTGGCCGGCTTCCGGATCAGGAATGCCCGACGTTTCGACATCCCAGAAACAAGCGGTGATGAGAGACGATGAACCCGTGCGATAACCGCACAAACCGCCAATATAGTTATCGCCGCCGGGAGCGCCGACGGCGTAGCATTTGCTGATTATCCCGTAATAATCCCAGCCGCATAAACCGCCGATAAAGCTGCTGCCGGTTTGGCCGACGGCGGCGCCGGTGGCATAACAGTTATTTATGGTTCCGGCGTTCGCGCCGCAAAGCCCTCCCATATAAAGATTGTTTTCTCCGCCCAGCAGTGCAGACGTGGTGTAGGAGGTTGCGATAAGACTATTGGTATTGTTGGTGCCGCATAATCCTCCCAGATAACGGCTGTCGTTGCCGCTGAGAACGGTACCGGTGGCATAGCTATCAATAATGGAACCTGAGTTGCGGCCGCACAATCCGCCGATACTGGTGGCGTTATTGATGTCAATGGTGGAATTTAACATGGCGCATGACGTAATCGCGCCGGAATTTTCACCACACAGACTGCCGATAAAAGAGCAGGTTGAGGCGCTGATAATCTGAGTGTTTTCCATGATAACATGGTTTAACTGACCGCCAAAATCGACAAAGCCGAAAAAGCCCAGAAACCATTTTTCTGCACCATTCGTATCAATCGTGAAATGGCGGAGGCGAAAATAGTTACCGTCAAATACACCGGCGAAGCGAGGCCCCTGGAAACCCCAATCAGCGGGATCGGTGTCGGGAGCGATGGCGGCGGAGGTGTAGATTTGCCGTCCGGGAAGAGCGGGATCAAGGTCCAGGTCGGTTTCAAGACGGGAATGAACGCCGGCCGCCCAATAGGTTGCGGCATGAGCGGCAAACGTTTGAAAATCCGCGAAGTCTTCAATCAGATAGGGTGAGTCGGCGGTGCCAAGGCCGTTGCCCATGTTTCCGCCTATAGCCCAGGCGGCTTCACCGCAGACCAATACTAAGACTATGCCTGGAAAGAGGAGGAATGCCGATAAAATTTTATTCATGGCGGTGCTACCTGTATTCCTACAAATTAATACACTTCTATCGGCGAGCAGAGAAAGTTGGCAGGGAGATCAGGATCTCAGTTGGCTGCCGGGAATTACAGTTATTACGATTTTCCCTGACATCGCATTAAAGTTTACGGTCCGCTACGGCCATAAGCAAGTCGAAGAAGAGTCAGCGGTTTCGATATCGCATAAAGTTTATCCCCTTTAGCGGCAGTATCGGCATAATCGTTATATTTTTACAGGAAAGGGAGGACGCAAGGTCCGTATTTATTCGAGGAGAATATAAAAAAAGCGCAAAAAAAACGCCGCTTTTTACAGCGGCGTTTCTTTGCATTTAAGGACGGTTGCGGTGAAATCCGTCACCTTTTATAGCATTAAAACATGAATTGCAACTGCGAGCGGATCAGCAACAAGCTGTTGTTCTGAACGCCCACGAGGTTGGCGGACGAGCTTTGCATCGGCAGGTCGTCGATATAGGAGACGTCCATGCTCAGCTTGAGGTCCTGGCCCGAGAGGTACCAGTTCCAGCCGCCGGCGTACTCATAGGAGTCATTGGAATTATCCACACAGACGCTGCTGATGCGACTGGTTAACTCAAAGGCTTTGGGCACGATGAAGTAACCGGCCTGAGCATACCAGCCGAAGTTGTCAAGTTCATGGCCGTCAATAATTTCACCGGTCAGAGGATCGGCATTATTGCGTCCGGGGCCAAACGTATTGGCAAAAGCGACTTCACCACTGTCAGCATCAATATGCTGATAGAAGCCTTCCAGAGTCATCGAGAAGCCCTGGTATTTCAGGGAGATATCCGCGCCAAGCATTTCACATTCTCCGCCAAACCGGAAGATATCGGTGCGGCCGTCGGTATCGAGAATACCGTCGGTGTAGCTCTTGCCGAGGAACGTGTAATTGCTGGTGCCGCCGCCGGCGAAGGTGTCTTCCAGGCGGTCATTGAGATAAGCGCCACTGAGTCCGAGCATGGCCACGGGGTTTTCATGCCATTCGAGATCGGATTCATTTTCAAAATCTTCAACTGAAGCGCCCAGCATGGGGAACATCAAGCGGGCGGCGTAATCGACGGAATTGTCATGGGACGTGAACGGGCCGTTTTCGCCCTGGCGGGCATTATTGAAAACCATGGCTTCGTAAACGGGTTTGACTTCGCCCATATCCAATTCGCCGAAAACTTCAATACCTACGCACCGGTCCAGATTGAATACTTCATTGGCCACGGAGCGATCCACCAGCATGAAACGGTGTTGGCTGGTCGGTTCCGATTTGCCGAAGGGGGCTTTGAATTTACCGACCTTGATGCCGAATTCCGGGATGAAAGAGTAGCTTACATCATAAGAATAAAGGAACTCTGTGCCGGCGTCATCGTCGCCTTCAAGGACAATGCTGTATTTGACATCCTTGAGGACATGGCCTTTGAGGAACAACCGGGCGGATTCCAGTTCGAACCCGTGTCCGGAGGGGTCTGCACCGTTGCCGTCAACAGCGCGAGTGCCGTCATTGTTGAGATCGCCATTACCATCATCGGTATAGAGATAAGAATGACGGAATTGCAAAAGGGTGTCGAATTCCAGTTTGAACTGGTCATCGGTGGTTTTAATGAAAAACCGTTTGTCGTAACCGGCCGTAACACCGGTGTCGGCCGACTGATTGACGGGCTGAGCGGTCAGTTGGGCGACCATGTCCCGAATCAGTTCGGCGTTGCGCTGCTGAAGCGTCTGCTGATTTTGCTGGGCTTCCAGTTCAGCAACACGCTGCTGCAGGGCTTGCAGTTGTGCCTGCGTATCCTGGTCAGAATTGGCGGACGCTGCTGAAACCATCAGCAAAACCACGCCCACGGTAAGAAGAGTTGTTAGTTTTCTCATTGATCATCCTTTCTAAAAAACACTGAATACCGTTGCTGTTCCACCGCAGAACAGTCTATTACCCATTACACATAACGACGTTTTATATTAAACGCCCATTACCATATCGGCCGCAAAGGAAAATCTGCTTTAAAAACCGCACAGTATAAAAACTGATAACAGGCATTATCAGTACTGCTGAACGGCTTTGGCAGCATCAGCCGTGCCGAAGGGCGATGGCAGGCACAACTGATCTCAGATAAGAGGACTTTCGCGGCGCTTCTCTTAATCATGTTATCGCTGTTTAGCTTTTACAACATCCATGTTGCTCATTTAAATCGTTATCCGATAAGAATCGATAGCTCTTATCATTCCTGCCGCGGCGCGTCTCCCCGCCGCCAGGCAAGGTTATAGTGGCGAAATATTAATTTTTTATAAAGTTCATCCGGAATTTTATATAATTTTTTTAATAATTTATGAAGTTCATTCACAAAATTATACAAATCGTCTTATGGGTGCTATTATCTCCTCCGCACGCCCGATGGCAAGTAAAATACGGGGGTGAGGCCTGGATAAAGCTGTCCAGAAAGAGATATAACTTGTTGTTTTGCAGTATATTACAGGGAGCGCGACCATTATGGTGGAATTAGTGGTTTTCGATTTCGACGGGGTGATCGTCGATAGTGAGCCATTGCATTTTGAGGCAGTGCGAAAAACACTACAGGAGATAAATATTCCCCTATCGTGGGAGGAATATTGTCGTAAGTATTTGGGATATAGTGATATAGAATTATTCCCGGTTGCCCTGAAGAATGCCGGCAGGGAGGGAAATAAGGCGATAATAGAAGGTTTGGCGGCAAAAAAAGCCGCAATTTTCGCTATTTTAGCCCAAAAAAAGACGGAAATTTATCCGGGAGTAAGGGAATTCTTGCAGGAATTGCGAAAATCTCACATTCCGGCGGCTATTTGTTCGGGGGCGTTGCGTGCGGAAATAGAGATGATGCTGGCCGGATCGGGCCTGAGGGATAATTTTGTGACGATTGTTGCCGCAGATGATGTGCGGGCGGGTAAGCCGGACCCTGAAGGATATAAATTAAGTATGGAACGGGCGGGGCGGCTGATAGGCGGCAAAAAATTGACGCCCGAGAAATGTATCGCCATCGAAGATAGTTCCTGGGGGATTCAGGCGGCCAAAGGGGCGGGAATGATGTGCGTAGCCGTAAGTAATAGTTATCAGAGGGAGCAACTTGGTTCGGCGGACAGAATTGTGGATAATTTACGTGAAATATCTGCTGCTATGCTTGACGAATTGGTATCAACATCGGATTAAAGCGAATTTTTTGGGTAAGAAATAGGAAAAAATCAACATTTAATGCGGTCGATATCGCTATCGCCTTTGGTGATATACCAGGTGGAAAAATCGAGGTCGCGGGGTTGGCGATGGGGGGGCAGATCGACGGCGACAGAAATGCCATCGGCCTGACAAACCGGACGAAAAAGGTAGGGAATGGGTGTTTTTAGTTCGGATTGGGGGAAAAAACCGAGGTTTTCCAGTTCGCGGCCGACGGCGGGGGCGGTGCAGAAAAAGTCCATCAAAATAACGCCATGGCGGCGGGCATCCTGCAGGAGCCACCCAAGAGCCTCAGCGGCGAGATTTCCGGTAAAGGACCATTCCAGAATACGCAGTACGGCGGCCTCGTGGCCGGTGATGGTTTCGATGCGATAGACAGCGAATTGTCCGGTTTTGGCGTACAGACCGCGATAATTGTGGCGGGGAATATCAAAATAACGCCAATTCAGGTAAGAGCCGGTGCGGCGGGAGTAGCTTTGAACCGCAGGAATATGGTCAAAGCGAAAGTCAATGTCATCGGCGAAGCGGGTGCAGCAGGATATGTCCGGGCCGGAGGGATGGTTGGGGCATTTCAGAGAACTACGTCCGATAATCTCCATGTCCTGTTGACTGCTGATACCAAACATAGATGCTGTTTTTGTTGCGTCGAGGATGCCCAGCCAGCGAGGCATGCATCGCTGCATGGGGACATGCAAACGCTGGAAAATATTCATGGTATCATTCGTTAGGCCGACATAAAAAAGGTTGTCGAAGGATTCCATGAGTTTGGAAAGAACGGCGAAACCGGCGAGTTTCTGGCCGGGTGCGGCCCAATTTTGCGGCCAACATCCCTTAAGCAATTGGCCGTGGTGATAAAATTCCACGGGCACGTAACCGAGAAAAGCGACGATTTGACCTTCCTGTTCGGCCAGCCAGAGATGATAATCGTGGTGCTGGGCGAAAGCGCCGCCGCGAAACTGCCAGTCGAGGTAATCGCGTTCGGTCAGGCGGGGATTGTGGCGATATACACTACGGAAAAGCGGGATAAGCTGGTCGATATCATCGGGGCGGGCCTGGCGGAGGGAAATCGTCATGGTCAACTCACGCGCTGTTCGAGCAGATCGAGCATAGCGCCGACGTTTTGCAGGCGGCCGACCTCATCGGCCTTGAGTTCCAGGCCAAATTCCTTTTCCGTGGCGATGACGAGGGTGATGTGCATAAGGGAATCCCATTCGTCGAGGTCGGCGGCGGTCATTTCATCGAAAATATCGATGGCATCGTCGTCGAAGGTTTCCTGAAACACTCGATTCAGCCGTTGGCGAAGTTTGTGGCGTTTTTCAGTCATAAAGTTATCTCAGCCAGTGACTGAGAATGGCGGATAAACGTTTCGTAGTTCAGGTTAGCGTCGCCGAGGTCCAATGTCCATAGCGTTTCAGCATCATTTTGGCTCAGGGGTGTGAATTTCAGACGCTGATACAGGTCGGCGACCAGTTGGTTTTTGGCGGTGGGGCGGTATCGGCCGATGAGGCGGCGGCAACCGAGGCGGCGGGCGCAGGCGATGATATCGTTGGCGACGAATTGCTCCATACTTTTGGATAGGACGCGGCAACTCATTACCCAGGTATCAATGTCCAGAGCGTTGTCGGCGGTACGCCGGAGGATGACCGCCGAAATCAGACCGTGACGGCCGAATTTATCTGCAAGGCTGTAATGCCGCCCCAGCCAGGCGGAGTCCTGTATCATCATCAGCAGTTGCGTTTCGCTATAGCGCGTGGTGGTCAGATGGAACTGATTACTTTTATTAATAAGCTGGGCGATACGGGGCAGGCGCAGTTCATCGAAATCGCCGACGTCCGCCGTCATGTCCAGGCTTTGCAGATAGCCGGACAGATCGCTGAACTGCTGCTGAAGTTCCGCGCGACGGGCATTATCACGATAGAAATCGCTGCGTCGTCGGTCTTCGTCGGAAAAGGTGATGGTTTCAAAACAGGCGGCATGGTCAAGGATGCGGATATAGCGGGTGGGATCATCGCCCAATTCGGGGACGGCGACCATAGGCAGGCAGCGGCGGACGAGTTCGCGTTCGGCCGGATTATCATCCAGGAACACCAGAGCATCGAGGCCAAGGTTGAGCGTTTGGGCGATATAACGAATATTGTCCGCTTTATTATTCCAATTGGCGACGAAAACGGCGATGTCTTCGAGCCGCAGTTGCATTTCAGGATGATGCAGGAAGGGTTCGCGGGCGATGGTGTCTTCGTTTTTGGAGCATACCGCCAGAACGATGCCGCGGTTTTTAAGTTCCAGCAGATATTTTTGAAACGCGGCATAAGCCTCGCCATTGACGCCGTGGCCGAGTTGGAGATTTTGCCAGCCCTCATCGCCGACTACGCCGCCCCAGAGGGTGTTGTCCAAGTCGAGGACGATGCACTTTTTGGCCCGGCCCTTGATGGCGGCAATGACGGCGGCGGTTTGATGGGCAACCAGACCGGATGCGTCGAGGGAAAAGGCGTGTTGAGAATGATGCCAGTAGCGTTCATCAAACCAGCGGTCTTTGCCGAAGCGGGCGGCCAGAGCGTCCAGGTCGAATAGCGTTACGCCCGCCGACAGGTTTTTAGCCAATTCAAGATTGTATCGCTGCAGCAGATGGCTGCGGCCCCAGGCAATGGCCGCATCGTAATTGCCATACGCGCGGACGTGGGGGATATCGGCGTTATTGTGAAGAATGTGGCCGCCGCTATGATGGAGCAGATTATTCCATAAACCGCGCCATAGGTCCGCGGCCAGTTGGACCGCCTGGTTGGCTTCATCCGCCGTGCTTCCCGGCGGCACATCGATTTGCACATCGCGGTGATTGGTAAACAGGAAGGTAACATCGGGTTTGAAGGCATAAAGACCGCTGGTTGTGTCGAGGATGGTTTGTTGCAGGGTGTTATGCGGGGCCAGAAAAATTTTGCTGCGCAGGCCGAATGTCGCCAGCCAGAAAGGCACAATGCCGGCAAAATGATCGATGGTGCTGGTGGCGACCAGCGCCAATCGGACTTCATGCAGGTTTAATTGGTCGGCGGGGATTTTGCCAAACAGCGCGGCATAACGCGACTGCAAAACGAAATCATCATCAGGCGAAGCAAGATGCAGCAGCGCATGAAACGCTTCCTGATAATCAGCCTGCTGTATAAGCTGTTTGATTTTATCCAGAGCGGTTTTTTTGTCCGAAGCATTCATACTGAAACCGTCTCTCGTTGTAAAAGAGCCTTAAGCCGGTCGAAGGCCGGATGCGGATCGCGCAGGTCGCCGGCGATCTGGTCGGCGATGATGGTATTGATGATTTGCTGGCCGCGCTGAATCTGCTCAAACGAAAATCCCTGGTCATACAAATAGGCCAGTCCCCATAAATTGGCGTCGGCGTCGAACCAGGTGCAGTTTTTAATTTCGCCGAACATGTCCAGTTTCGCCTGCCGCGCCCGGGCGGAATCCATCGTGGCGTGCGACCAGTCCGCGCCGGAGCCGCTGAGGCCAAAGTCGGCGCTATGCTGATGCACGGGTGTATGGGGCATGTAATAAAATTCCTTGAGAGTGTAATAGTCCAGGCCGGCGGTTTCGATGAAGGTCACATCGTCGCGCAGGCTATTTTCCGTTTCGCCGGGAAAGCCGATAATAAAGGCCGCCAGCGTGATGATGCCGGCGTTTTTCAGGGCCGCGACGCCGCGGATGTATTCATCGCGGCGAGCGAGCTTGTTCATGCTGCGCAGCACGTCATCATTGGCGGATTCCAGGCCGAGATAAACGCCGCGGCAGCCGCTTTGATACATGCGCCGGGCGATGCGGTCATCCACGAATTGTGCGCGGATGAAGGCGAACCAGGTAAAATCATGATGTTCCAGCAGCGTGAGTAATTGCTCAAATCGCCGGGGCGGGACATTAAAGGTATCATCAATAAAAATGATGCGATTGACGCCGGGAATTTGTGCAATATTTTGCAAATGAGCGGCAATGCGGCCGGGTTCCATCTGGAAAAATCCCTGCGCCGTTTGCGGATAAGAGCAAAAGGCGCAAGCGAAAGGGCAGCCGCTGGAGGTTCGCATTTGCACGGTGTGGTTGATAAAGGGCAAATCCAGCCGGTCCCATTGTCCCGGGGCGTCGTTAAGGACAGGGTCATGCCAGCACGTTGAAGTGACGGCCGTTGTATCATCACAACGATATATAAGATTGGCCACATCCGCGAGCCGGCCGCGTCCGCGGCGCGCTCGTATCAGATCGCGCAGGTCGATTTCGGAGTTGAATCCGTGGAGAATATAATCAAGGCGATGCTTGAGCATCAGGCTACTGAAGGCATCCGGGCCGTGATTGCGCCATTGTTCATTGACGAATGCCCCGCCCAGCACGATGGCCATATCAGGGTCGATGGTGCGCAGTTTTTTGATGATGCGGGTAATGGGGCGGGCGGACAGATAAAAGGTCGTGGAAATGCCCACCAGCGGCGGGGTGGAGCACTGAGCATACAAAAAGCAAAATCGCGTCCATTCGGTGCGGATATTATTGATTACCGCGACGTTGATGCCATCGGCGGCCAGCACATCGGCCAGATGTATGCCGGCGAATGTCGGCAGGTTCCAGATATTCAGTCCGGCGTCATTTGGGTGCGAACGCGCCAGGTGCATCATATCCAGGTGCGGCCGGAATCGTCCTGCATGGCGCACCATGCGCGGAAACACCAGATCGCGGTACAACTCCAGCCGGTCCAGCGGCAGTTGGGCGTACTGGTCATAATCCACCACGTCCGATTGGCTGATGATGATAAAATCAATCATGTCGGTTCCCCCCGGGCCGGTTTTGTAAAACCTACCTGCACTTTGGCTTTGGCGACCATCTGATCGTTTTGGATGTTGGTGATGGTCACCTGCAGGACGACCGCGCCGGCGGCCTCAGACACCTGTTCCACGCGGCCGACGATGCGCAGGCGGTCATGGAGGTAAACCGGTTCGAGAAATTTCAGATTGACCGATTGCAGCAGGGCGTTGGCTCCGGGCAAATGCACGCCGACCAGGCGGCTGACGAACGCCCCTAAAATCATCCCGTGCGCCACGCGGCCGCCAAAGCCGCGCTCCCGCGCGAAGGCGTCATCGACGTGCAGCGGGCTGACATCGCCCGATAGCGCCGCGAAGCCGTCCACCAGCGCCGGCGTTATTTCCTCTTCGAAAACTGCTTCCCGGCCTTCGCGGAGCTGGTCGAGACGATAATGGGATACGGTTTGAGTCATGGTTTAATTTTCGCTTTTTTTACGGGCATGGCCCGATGAAACACCATATAAAAATTCGGGCTGCCCCAGAGATCGCCCAGCAGTCGCCCGGGTTGAAAGCACAGAGAAAGTTCTTCCGGAGAATTTTTAGCATGATGAAGGCATATTTTAATTTCGTTCATCATTTTCATTAGAGGCGATTGATGGTATTCCAGCACGACGTCCGCCAGGTGCTGACAACAGCGCTCATGGGCGGTAACAATAGGCGTAAAACTTGTTTCATCCTCCGCGTTGAGAGCATCCAAACAGCGTAATTCCTGGTCGAGAGCCTGATGCAGCGCCATAAGAGAAGCGTCACTGACATCAGGCTTGAGGGGTACGGGCCGGCCCAGGAGCAGACTGGGCTGCAGGGCCAGCGCTGCATGGGTATAGTTATTGCAGAGTTGTTCGCGCGACGGCGTCTGGCGAATCCAGGTGACATCGTAGGGGCTTGATAGCAGCGGCCAGGAGGAATACATGTCGAAGCCGATATGATACATTAATTTGATGATATCATCGGGATGATTCAGCGATTCATAACGGATAAAGGGGTGAAAAAGCACATCATTGGCCCATGATTCAAAACTGCGCGAGTGGGGGATAGCCCTCCATTTGGCGCCAAGGATTAAATCAGCAACCTGAACTTTATCCAAACGGCGTTGTGACGCGACCAGGCGGCAAATGCGGCTTTGCAGCATTTCGATAAGAAAACCGGACACCGCGGGAAAACTTATCAGGATAAATCCCTGCTCGCCGCAGAAGGAGGCGAGGCGTTTGGTCCACTGTTCGGCCGGGCCGGTGGTGTAAACGAAGCCCTCCGCGATAACCAGGGCGAACTGTTCGTTGGTCTGAAACTCATTTAAAGTGGAAATCGTAAGTTGTTTGAGGCGATGGTTTTGCCTCCAGGTGGCGAAATAATCACGGATTTTTTCGTGAAAGGCCGCCACCGGTTCGACCAGATGAACGTCGGCGCCGAGCAAAGCGTTCACGAGAGCGTTTTCACCGGCGGCCGGGCCAAATTCCAGTACCTGACAATCGCGCCACATCGGCAGCGGCAGGTTCAGGCGATGCTGAAGCATGAAAAGCCGCTGGGCCATAAAATCAGCAAGCCGGTCGGCTTTTTCCAGCCGGGCATAGGTGGGATTAAAGTTTTCGGCGACATAATAACGGTACATAAACGCGATGGCCTCGAAAGGTTAAGCCGGTTGCAGGGAGCGAGGGAGGGTCAGAGGTACGGGCCGGCGGTTAATGAGTTGCAGGTTGGTTTTTTGCAGGAGTTTGCCCAGTTGAGCGATATTTTCGCCGCCCCAGCAAGCCATGCGCGTCCGAATGTAATCCAGCGTGTCGGCGTCATAGACGAAGCAATAAATCGTGCGTTCGGTGCGAATATCGGCGGGATTCACCTGAAAATCTTCGCGCTGAGCGGCGATGAAATCGAACGTGAATTCACTCTGCGGGGTCTGGTCGAGGTGATACGGATTGAATTTGGTCAGGCGGCTGAAGGCTACGGCTTGGGCGAGGTAGTCGGCCAGGTCATTCGTCAAGCGCTGCCGGCGCTGCAGGTATGCTTTTACACTGTCGTGCAGAATGTCATGCAGAGCGTCGAGATGCTCCAGGAATGCCCTGGCCTTATGATTTAACAGTTCATTGCCGCCGCGTTCGCCGGAGATATACTGGCGAATATGATCGGGATTTTGCAAAAAACGGTTTATGGTTGCTTTGTCGGGGAACAGCGGTTTTTGCGTGTCGCGGAGAAAACTATCGACCAGCCGGGTCAGCGGCGTGGAGCAAGGCAGGAATTCGTCTTTCAGCAGCCGCAGCCAGTCGAAGATGCTCAGTTGCAGATGCCGCAGCAACCCCAGCACTTCCCGGAAAGGATCGTAATCAATGAAGATTTTAATCAGCAGGTTCATCACCCGGCACTCGAGGTAATCCTCAAAGGAGAGCGTATTATTGCCGACGACTACTCGGTCGATTTCGGCGCAGGGGATATCGTTGTCGCCGATACGGTACAGGCCGAAACAGCCCACGAAAACGCGGTAACGCACGTCAAATTGGTAGCGCTGGAGGTCATCGCCGTCGGCCATAGGCGCGCCATGGAGCAGGTTTAGCTGGTGGATGTCGATGTTGGTTACGCCCAGCGTGTCGATGGCGTCGTGCAGTGACTGATAATGCCGCGCCAGACTGTCGCCGGGCAAGGCCAGAATCAGTTCGGTGAAAAAAGCGGTGCGGTGGTTGTGAGCGGCGCGCCGCAATTGATTCAGTTTGAGTAATTCCTTGACGGGAAGGTTGCGGCGTTTAATCCGCCGTAATACCTCAGGATCGGTGCTTTGCAGCGAAGCGCCGAAACGCAGCGTGCCGTCGCGGTGCTCGTTGATAATGCGGCGGGATTCGTAAATGCGTTCGGGGTGGCTTTTGCCGTTGGAGGTTTGCAGGGCGTGCGGCCAGCCGTACGTTTTGATCAGACGGCTGATAACACCGCTGGTGTGCAGGTCTTCGGTGAACATGCCGAAATTATTATCGCACAGCCATAACTCCGCGGCCGGATCGATGCGTTGAGCGATGTAGTCCAGCTCTGCGGCGACGGCGGCGGCGGATTTTTTCATGATATATCGTTTGAAGTCGTGGCCGTCATTGCAATAGGTGCACGAATAGGGGCAGCCGCGCGTGGTTTCCACCAGCGGGTGGAGTCCCCGCCCAAAGAAGGCGTCAAGTGTTCCGGAAGTATAAGCGCTGGGGATGGCGCTGAAATCATCGATGCGATGATCAGGGCCTTCAAGGTAGTCATCAGCGGCAAGATAACAGCAATTTTCCGGGAGAAGACGTTCTTTTTTAAAACCGGCTGCGTCAAAATGCCGGGCCGCCAGATATTCCAGCAGTTTAACAAAAGCGATTTCGCCGTCCCATTTGATGTAAAAATCGATTTCAGGACAATCACGCAGAAAAGCGGCGCGGCCCGGCGGCGTGGTCGGGAAATTAGGCCCGCCGAAAACGACGACGGTTTGAGGATTCTGTTTTTTGACGTATTGCGCGAAGGCGCGAGATAGATTGAAATTACAGCAGTTGTTGCTGAAACCCAGTACGTGGGGCATTTTTCGCCGCAGGCCCTCGTTAAGTTCATCGGGGAATTTAAACAATTCTCCTTGCCACCGGGCGCCGAAATGCTGTCGGGCGTAAGCCGCGACGATGCCGATACCCAGTGGGAATGCACTGGAGTTGACGCCCACGCCGGTGTGGGTCAGGTCCGCCAGGTAAACAGTCATGTTCATGGAGTTATCCATTTTTTGATGGTTTATTTATTTATCTGAGTGCGCGTCGATTTTCGCTTCATCATCCCAGACGACGCAGTTGGCGCACATCGCCATGGTGCCCCGGCCGGCGGTGAGATGTTTTTCCCGTATCCGCGCCAAAATCGGGCTGTTCCAGACGTCGGTGATGGTCTGGCGCTTGACGTCGCCCAGGCAGATGCGGGCGTTGAAGTCGCTGCAGCATAAGGGTATTTGTCCGTCTGAAAAAATAATAAGCGACGTCCACAGCGAAGGACACGGCTGTCGGTTAAGCCGTTCAAAATCATAATTATCAGGCAACTCGTCATATTCGGCGGTGTTGCCCCAGGTGTGAATGATTTTGGCGTAAGCCGTATCTCCGGGGCCAAGGCGTTTATTCCAGAAGCGGTTGAATCCCTGCAGTTCATCGTGGTTGGCTTGCTGAGCCGTCCAGCGGATACGGATAACGGTTTTTGCTTTAATCCGGTTGCGCAGGTGAACGAATTGTTCGATATTCGCCATCACTTCATCAAATTTGAGGCCGATGCGTATGCCTTCATACGTTTCCCGGGTAATGCCGTCCACGGAAAAAGTGACCTCGTCAACTCCGCAATCCAGTATCGCAGCCGCTCTTTTGGCATTCATTAAAGAACCGTTGGTGGCGAAAGCGACCAAAGCGGCACCGGCGTCTTTGAGCATGCGGATCCGCGTTTCAAGTTGTTTGTCGAGTAAAGGCTCTCCCAGGCCCTGTATGGTGATGCGTTTTATGCCGTTGCTATGAGGGGCCAGTTCGCCGACGATTTTAGCAAAAAGTTCATCGGTCATCAGCCGCGTTTCCCGTCGGCAGTTGCGCGAGGTGCACATGGTGCAGCGGGCGTTGCAGAGGGCGACGGTTTCAATCTGTAAATAGGGCGGGAATACGGTGATTTTTGCGGGCGGCGCCGTTTTGATGGCGGTTTGAGTCATTGATTATCTCCGGAGGCGCATTGCTGAAAACGGCTCAGTTGTGTGCGCCAGGCGTCAAGGATGGATTTCGCGGCGACGATATAGGTGCGTTCGCGCCGGCAGTGCTCCCTCAGACGCTGAGCGATGTCATGCCGTTCATTTTCATGGGCGAGGTAATAGCGGCATTTGTCGATCAGGTCCTGACGCGAATCAAAAAAGACGATTTCGCGGTCCTGCTCGAAAAAGTCGCGCGCCGGCGACCAGTCTCGCTCGCGGGGATGGTCGGCCGCCATGATAAATCCGCCCGCCAGACCGCATTCGGCCAGCCGGGTGTGCATGGTTCCGGCCTGGTTGATATGCAGGTTGATGCGGCTGAAATTATACACGGCGTTGAGTTCTGCACCGAAAGCCGCCGGACCGCGGGCGGCGTGCTTCAGACGCGGATGTTTGTCCCAGTCATTACCGTATAGCGCCGGTGTAAGCCCGGCCTGGTCCAGCGCCTCAAGAAAGCAGCAGCGCCAGGCAGCGCTAAATACTTTCAGGAAAAAAAAGTGAGTTATTTGTTCCATCTGCACCAGTGATTCGGAACTGATATAGGGTTTCAGGCGTGTGGTAATAAACTGATGCATTTCATCTTCATAGTGACGGCGTTCATCCGATTGGCAGGTTTCTTGATACAAGGTCGTATATGCTTCCACGAGCGCTTTATGCAGATGCGGCTGGGCCGGAGGCAGATGATGTGCGAGAAATTGCTCGAAAACCTGTTGTTTTTCGCCGTCAGCGTGTTTGACGAAACTAATATCGGCCGAAAACCGGCCGGCCAGCGGATGATCCGCCGGTAGAGGGTAAAAATGTTTTTCATCGGCCGGAATCGGCATAATGAGCGTTTGGTTTAGAGGGACGTTTTTATGAAGTATAAAACGCTGATGTTCACGGGATACGCAGGCAAGCATGTCTGTGTTCGTAATGTGATCCCGAAGATCATTATATCCCAACAACGGGCCGCATTTGTCCTGAATGTGCGAAATAATGGATAATTGACGCGGATAAAAGGGGACTGTCGGCCGGGCGTGGCTGACGAGAAAAAGGGCGTCCGGCTGGAAATCCGCCAGCGTTTGCAGTCGAAACGGCAGCGTCAGGGTTTGGGCGTCGTTTTCTTCCTTGATGAGCCGGGTTTCGCAGCCCAGGGCTTCGAAGGCGCGCTGAAAATCCGCCGAACTGTACTGCAAAAAGGTTGTCCAGCGGCTGGTTTCGATAAGGATGCGCGGCTGGAGGCGGCCGGCGATAATATCTTCACGCCGGCGGCGAAATTCCGCCGACGCATAATACTCCTGAACCTGTTGCTGAACAGTCTCGATGATGAACAGCTTATGAGTGTCGGCGATAACGCCGGCCAGTTTGCCGGTGCTGTCCAAATGCGTTAACGGCGGTACATAACGTAGCGTTTGGAAGTGTTCCTCCCAATTTTGCCGCGTCTGGCCCCCGGTGAAAATAATCAACTCGCGACGCCGCACACGCTCGGCGAAATGACGCAGATGTAAAAACGCCTTCACGTATTCAGGGTTATCTTCCACCAGATAGTGCGCCCGCGCCATGCCGTGAATTCCCTGATACGGATGTGCTAATAAATAGCATAGCGCCGGATACGCCGGCGGCGAACGAAAGGCCGAATGCTCGCGTTTGCCAAACAACGGCGTTAATTGTTCTTCAACATCGGGTTCGAGGGTGAAGACCTTTCCCTGAGTGACGGAAAACAAACAGAGTCCCTCCCAGTATTGTACTAAAAGCAAATCTTTGGGCCAGTTGGCGGCTTGGATGATGGCCGCTGTGGGCGGGTCAATGGCGGCCAAAGCATCAAGGTTGGTTTGCAGATTTTTTTCGCCCTGAATGACCGCCGGACGTTGTTGGGGCGGTAAAGCCAGTTGGGCTTTGAGATACGCCTGTGAATAAAAGGTGTTTAATGATGGATAGGATTTAGGGGTAAGCAACTCTCCGGCCTGACGAAATTTATCAATTGCTGCCGGATATTGTCCCCGAAGAAAAAGTCGCGTAGCCGCCGCCAGTAATTGTAGGGCGGGGTCGGCGGCACGCTGCTCAATTTCGGCCAGAACCTCGTCAGCCTCATGGCCGCGCGCCTGGGCTATCAGGCCGGCAATCTGTGCCGACATTGCCGCAAAATCCGGTGCAGCCTGCGACGGTGTTTTTATGGTGGTTGAGTCCATACACTTTTTCTAGTTATCGGGCGTTCGCCGGGGCAGGCTTTAATTTTATCCCTATGTCAGTTCGTCTGGATGACGGATGTATCTTATTATTGTTAATATAGTTAAAGTTATTATTGGCTATGTTTTCCACAAAAAAGCGTTAAGTGTGTATCGATGGCATCCTGCCCACGGTTTTATCGATGCCAGGGTGTGTTTTACGCCCTGATTATTTTTGAGATAAAGGCTTTAACGGTCTCAACCTGAATTTCGGCAGGCGCCCAATTCGCCATTTCGGTGTCTTCCGGCCGGAATGGGCCGGGCGTAGTTTCGTGGATAATTACCCATTCACTTAAGGGGATAAGCGTATGCCAGCGGCTTGCCGCCAGCCGATACAGAAATAGGCCGTTTTTTCTCTGCTCCGCCAGCCGCAAACGCGAGGTTTCTTTTCCGTCATCGTCAAAAAACACCACCAGCAACTCGCCCTCGATAAGATGAAAGGATTCGCTTTTATGAAAATGGCGATGCGGATGAATGTAACTGCTTTTCTGAAAAGCAATTACCATTTCATGGACTGCGTCGTTGACATGATGATGCAGGCATAGCCGCGCCCGGCCAAGGGGGTCGTGACGTGCGGCATGGCGTAATTTTTCCAAATCTTCCGGGCCGACCGCGATGATATCCTGGTTATTATAAAAGGTTGTGGATTTTGGCTTAGGCTCCATAGAATTTCCTGATGGCGGCCGCGACGTAATCAACCTGTTCCGGCGTCATTTTTTCATGAGCGGGTATTGATAACATGCGTCCCAGTATTCGGCTGGCGTTTTTCCATTCGCCCCGCGCGTTATCACGGTATGCCGGTTGTTCAGGCATGAGAATGGGGTGGTGAATTTTGGTTTCGATGCCGTTGTCGGTCAGATAAGCGCGAAGAGCATCCCGCCGGTCGGTCTGGATGGTGTAGGTGTACCAGACATCGCGGCAGTTTTCCGCTTCGCGCGGCGTTTTTACCAAATCGGAGAGTTTTTCTTCATATTTTTGGGCAATAAGCCGTCGTTTTTCCACCAATTCGTCGAAATATTGCAGCCGTACCAATAAAATCGCAGCCTGTAGGGTGTCCAGGCGGGCATTAAGGCCGGGTTCGAGGCAGGTTTCCCGGTTGACCGTACCATTATAGCGCAATGCCGTAAGTCGTTCGTGCAGGGAAGGGTCGTCGATGAGTACGGCTCCGGCCTCGCCGCACGCCGCCAAAACCTTCATGGCGTTCATGCTTAGACAGGCAATTCGGCCAAAACTTCCAGAGGGCCGTCCATGATATGCGGCGCCGAACGCCTGAGCGGCGTCTTCGATGATGGGCAGGTTATGTTTTGTAGCGATTTTTTGTAACGCATCCATATCGCACACTTTACCGGTGTAATGAACCGGCATAATAGCTTTGGTGCGGGGCGTAATCAGGCGGGCGACGCTGTCGGGGTCGATGTTCAGGTCATCGCGGATATCGGCGAACACCATCGTAGCGCCGGTCAGGGCGATACCGTTAGCGGTTCCTATCCAGCTCATAGCCGTGGTGATGACTTCATCGCCGGGGTGCAGGTCCAGTATTCGTCCGGCCATGTAAAGAGCGTCGGTGCCCGAATTAACGCCGACAGCAAATTTCCGGCCGCAGCGGCGGGCAAGTTCTGCTTCCCACTGGGCTACTTCCGGCCCCATAATCATCCGACCGTGATCAAAAACTCGCGCTACGGCATCAAGCAATGCCTGACGCTGTTCATTATCGGTAACTCGCAGGTCGAGATAAGGCACTTTTATTTGTTCTGTTACAGGGGGCATGATTAAAGCCTTTATCCGCAGATTACGCAGATTTACGCAGATAAAACCATATTATTTTCATATTTTTTCATCTATGAGTAATTGTTCGTTATCGAAGTTTAGAACCAGACGTTTATATTGAAGGTTAACCGAACCGAAATTAATAATTAATCCTCGATGAAAACCTGAAGCTTTCAGGTAGTTTATCAATTGAGATTCTTCGGTTGTGGTTATGATGTCGAGGGCTTTTAATTCGACAATGACTGTTTGATAACAGACATAATCCGCTTTATAAATAGTGGACAGCTTCTCTGTTTTGTAATAGACGGGCAGTTGGACTTCGCGTTGAAAAGGAATGTCTCTATTTTTAAACTCAATCGCCAACGCCTCCTGATACACCGCTTCCAGAAAACCACGACCAAGAGTATTATGCACTTCCATCGCCGCCCCAATAATTGCATATGTTTGTTCGTCTCTTTTTAAAGCCATAATGATGTCTTTTTGTCTTATCTGCGCAAATCTGCGTAATCTGCGGACAAATAAATTCTAAGTAGAAACCCGTGATTATACAAACGCCAGATGCTCCGGATCGGCGTTGAGGTAATCGAAGACCATTTTGTTTTTTTCATTGGCGACGCAATGATGGTTACAATGCACGGACGGATTGATGGCGAAGAATTTATTTTTATCCGATAGCCAGAAATCGCGGAAACGTCGGTCTTTAATGGAGCCAAGCAGGCCTTCGGCGAGATTGTAGGCTTTATCCTGGCACGAATACACGTTCAGGTCCGCGCCGATGACCGGCAGGATTTGCAGGTAGGGGCACCAGGTGTAATCCTTGGCGAATTTATCATCGAGTTCGTGGTAGGCGTCGAAAATCTCGAAGGCGTCGCCGGCGAACTGCTGTATAGCGCGGCTGATTTGCGTTTTCACCTCCGCGAAAAACGGCGCATGGTACGCATTGTTCGCCGCCCCGTCATTGCTGATAATACAGGGGGAAACCTTGACGCTATCGACGCCGATATCGCGCAGCCGGGCGATGAAATCATGGACGTGTGGGGCGTTGGCCGCATCCACGATCAGGCTTATGCCCAAATAACATTTGCCGCCGTATTGTTTGAAGGCCCGCATATTATTTATCACGCGGGTAAATTCACCTTCGGCCACGTTGCGATAGCGGGCATAGCTGGCGTCGTCCCAGCCGTCGATGCTGATGCGCAGCCAGGTGGCATGATGAGCAAATACTTCGGCCGCATCGCCGGTCAGGCGGGCGCCGTTGGTCAGGGCGGCGAAGCGAATCGGCGTTTGGCTCAGACGCTGCGCGGCTTCGGCCAGATGGGGCCAGCAGAACGGTTCGCCGCCGCCGCTGAACGTTACCGCCTGCACGCCCATAGCCGCGAAATCGTCGATAATTTCCAGCATCTTTTCGCGGGGGATACTGTCACGCTGATTCATGTCGCGCCCGAGTTGCAGATTATCAGCGCGATAGGCGCAATAGTTGCAGCGATGATTGCAGACATTGGTGGGTTTGACGCGCACATGCACCGGCGGCAGGATGGCGTCCGCGGCGCGCGGCAGGGAATCAAGTTTTTCCTGATAATGGAAAACCTTCATGCGGGTATATAACTGTCGTTTGTGTCCCATAGCGTTACGTAAAATATTATATCACCTTGAGTCCTTCGCTATGCTCAAGGAGAAACTCCGCGAAAGGTCTCGCATGTTCGAAGAAGAGAGATTCTTCGCTGCGCTCAGAATGACAAATCTGTTTCGCATTGTTGGTGTTTTATTCAAAGTAGATGAATTCATAATCACCCTGATAACCAAAGTGGTCGAACAGCCACGTCCAGCCTTCGGGCCGGTAGAAAGATTCACACGTCAAGGCCCAGCATTGCAGATTGAAAAGCTCCTGTTCACGGCGAAAGCTTTCGACCATGATATAGGCATTGCGGCCGACACGCTGGATTTCCCGCAGCGCCGTTTGCAGGCCGTCGATGGCCAGATTGTGCAGCGTGCCCAGCGAAACCACCACATCGAATTCGTTATCCGTGTAGCTCAAAGGCTCTTCGGCTCGGCCGACGGATAGATATGGTTTTACTTCCGGTTTGGCGTTTTCAATCGCGTAAGCCGATACGTCAAAACCGGCCACCCGCGCCTGAGGCAGCAACTTCTTAAATTCATATAGCAAAAATCCCTTGCCGCAGCCGACGTCAAGGATGGAGGCGTCAGCATTAAGATGGTATTGCTCAATCAGTTTTCG
>CAZOCV010000001.1:0-6637 GCA_964578395.1 uncultured Pirellulales bacterium | reverse complement strand
GTTACACCCCGGCCAACCTTAAAATCGTAATCCCGCTCATAAATTTTTGGCGTGTTGCTCGTCGCCAGACGGATATAAACCGGCCCGTCTATGTTGGCGGCGGCGGAAGTAACATACATGGTTTCCAGCGGGTCCGCCGGCGAAAACACCGTCATGCCCGGCAGCGACCGCATCAGGGTCAAATCCTCCGTGGCGTGATGCGTTGGCCCCAGTTGGCTGTAAGCGAACCCCGCGCCGGTGCCGACGAGTTTAACATTCATTTTTTGCAGACACACATCATTACGCACCTGTTCGAAGGCCCGCATGGCCAGGAAATTGCTGATGGTATAGGCGAAAGGGATTTTCCCGCAAGCCGCCAGTCCGGCCGCCATCGACACCATATTGGCTTCGCTGATGCCGCAGTTGAGGTACTGTTCGGGGAAATCGCGGCGATATTTATCATAGACAATCGCGCCGTTATCGGAAATCAGGGCCAGCACATGGCGATTCCCGCGAGCCAGTTCATACAGCCGGGTTAGATAGGCGTTTCTCATTCCATCGGCCCCTCAATGTCGTTTATGTCCAATTCGCGGCAGGCCATCGCCAGTTCTTCCTCATTAGGCATGCGGTAATGCCACAAGGGGGCGTTTTCCATGTAGCTGATGCCTTTGCCTTTAATGGTATGGGCAATGACACAGGTGGGTTTGCCGCGTTCTGCCGGTGTGGTTCCCAGAGCGTGAACAAGTTGCTCCAGGTCGTGGCCATTGACCTCGACCACCTCCCACCCAAAAGCCCGCCATTTCTGGGCCAGATTGCCCAGAGATACAATACGGTCCAGGGTATCCATAGCCTGTAAATGATTGTGGTCAATAATTACCGTCAAATTATCCAGTCGATGCTGCGGGGCAAACAGAGCCGCTTCCCAGATAGACCCTTCCTGGCATTCACCGTCGCCCAGCAGCGCGAAAACTCTATAATTGGCGCGGTCCATTTTACCGGCCAATGCCTGCCCCAGGCCGAAGCCGAAGCCGTGCCCCAGCGCCCCGGTCGAGGCTTCAACGCCGGGAACTTTGTGCATGTCCGGATGACCGCCCAGCTTAGTGCCGGCCTGACCGTAGGTGTCCAGCCAGGTTTTAGGGAAAAATCCTTTTTCCGCCAGAATGGCATAAAGTGCGATGCCGGCATGACCCTTACTCAGAATAAAGCGATCGCGCCGCGGATCGTGTGGATCAGAAGAATGCACATTGAGCACCTGATCGTAGAGTACGGTGAGTATCTCCACAATCGAAAGGGCGGCGCCGATGTGCGCGCCCTTTCCCCGTATAACCATGCGCAAAATATTGCGCCGCAGGCGCGCCGCCATTTTTTCCAGACGATGAATCTGGTTCAGGCGGGGGGCTTTCGGAGGCAATAGATGGACGGCGGCCATAAGGTTATATGAAGTTTACATGTTGCGGCGGGTGTTTCAGTCCCCAAAGGTACTGATTAATTTTATCCATGCGGCAATTCACCCGGCATTTGCTGATGTCGAGGTTATCCCGCACCCATTGCAGTGACGACTTGCGTTTTTCTCCCTGCCATATCGCCTCGAATGTATCGGCATAAAGATTGCCATAACAAAAACGGTCATCGTTCATATGGGCACTGCAGCCCCAGATATTGCCGGCGGCGTCAAGGTACGACCAGAACGGCAGAGCCTGGCAACGATCGTAAGCATGGTCGCCATCGTCCCAGCGCTGCATGGTGTCCAGGCGGAAGATAACACTGAAGTTTTTGCTGTTAAAGGCTTTAAGTTCGTCGTCGAGGTAGAGGTAATCGCTATATTTAATATCTTTATAACGTTGGGTTATGCTCAGGTTATTATGTGAGTAGGGCTTGATGACCAGATAATCCATGCCAATGTCGCGGGCCGTGCCGGCCAAATCGCAGGCCGTATGATAATTATCGGGCAACAGTAAAAGTTGCATACCCAGAGCGCACTTTACGCCCGTTTTTTGTCGAATAGCGGCGGCTGCGGCCATGTTTTCAATCACCCGGTCAAAGTCCCGCGGCTGGGTTTGATGGATAAAACCGTAAGTTTCAGAATTACCGCCGGCAATACTGACCTTAATCCAGGTCGTCGCCGGCAGAATTTTTTCGGAGATATCGGGTCTGAGCAGTACGCCGTTGGTGGTTAGCGCCACATCCAGGCCGACGTTATGAGAATGGCAAATGATGTCGGCCATATCCGGATGCAAAAAAGGCTCACCTTCTCCGGCATACATGATACTTTTCAGGCCCAAACGGGCGATTTCCGTCAGCCGTTCTTTAAGTTTGGTCGTTTCCAGCGTTCGATTGGGATAGTTGAGATAATCCAAAGCACAGAACAGGCAGCGATGATTGCAGCGGCTTGTCGGGCTGATTTCCATGTAAATTGGATAGACAAGCTCGTCGTGAATCCAATCGTAAACCCTTTCCACATGGTAAATTAGCTTATGGCTGTCGATACGGAAACGATCCCGCGCCGGCAGCGGTGAGAAAGTTTCTGGTAATACCTGCTGTTTGTCTGGCATTGTCATGATAGTTAATCTTAAAATCTATTTACTAATATTTACTGTTATTTTAGGATAATAATCATGTTTATCAGTATTGTCAGGGCGGCCAAACAGCCGCATATCAGTTTATCGGACACAGCAGCGGAAGGGCTTAAATATGGAAGGTGAAATATATGTTTCATTATAAATGAGACATTTGTATTGACTTGCAGGCCGTATATGTGACATACTGATGAGCGTACATCATTTGCATTGAGAGGTAAGACCATGATTCGGTTGCTGTTTCTGGATACGAAAGGGTGTTCACGGAGCATTATCGCCGCGGGTTTGGCCCGGCAAATGACGCAGGCGCGCATCACCGTTTTGTGTGCGGGGCTGAATGTGGCCGAGATGCCGGATACGGTGGCGGATGTGCTGTGGGAGGATGGGATTGATCCGAAAACGATTCAACCGTTGCGGATAGAGGATATCTCGCTGAGCAGTGTCGATTTAATTGTAACACTTTCCGATGAAGCCGCCCGGCGCTGTCCGATACTGCCGGGCATGCCGGCGATGGTGCGCTGGGATTTTCCCGAGATTAATTCCCATGCGCAGCCTTATTCGCCGGACGCGCTGCGTAAATTGCGCGATACGCTGCGGGAGCGGATGGAAGGGCTGATGCTGCCGGGGTGGATTAATGCCATGGCGAACCTCAAGCGCAACAATGAAGCGTTGATGGACCATGTTCCCGAAGGGCTTATCGCCCACAGCAACGAAAGGATCATCACCGCCTTTAATCGCGCCGCCGAGCGTATTACCGGTTATAACCGCGATGACGTCATCGGGCGCGATTGCCACGAGGTGTTCGACGGCAACCTGTGCGGGAACAAGTGTTCATTTTGCGAGGGACCGCCCAATTTCGAGCGTGTGGAATATCCCATGAAAATCACAACCCGCGACGGCTCCCTCAAGCAGGTGGAAATGTCGGTTCGGGCGATGAAGGATGAACAGGGGCGAATGCAGGGCGTGCTGGCGTGCTTACGCGACGTGACGGAAGTTACGCACTTGCGCCGGCGGCTGCGGCAGGAGCAAAGTTTCCACGGCATTATCGGCACCGATGAAAAGATGCACGTGGTTTTCGAATTAATCAGCGACCTGGCCGTGAGTGATTGCCCGGTGTTGATCCAGGGCGAGAGCGGCACAGGCAAGGAACTTGTCGCGGCGGCGATTCATGAAGAAAGCCGCCGCGCCGGCCGGGCGTTTGTGCCTGTCAACTGCGGGGCGCTGCCGGAGGGGATTCTGGAAAGCGAATTATTCGGGCATGTCAAAGGAGCGTTTACCGGGGCGATACGCGACAAGAAGGGGCGCTTCGAGCTGGCCGACGGCGGGACGATTTTTCTCGATGAGGTGGGCGAACTGAGTCCCTCGATTCAGGTCAAGCTGCTGCGCGTCCTGCAGGAGCACAGCTTTGACCGGGTGGGCGGCGAAAAGCCCGTCAAGGTGGATGCGCGGATTCTCAGCGCGACCAATCGTGATTTGCGGGAAATGGTGCAGAAAGGGCAGTTTCGTGAAGATTTGTTTTATCGTTTGTGCGTCGTGCCGCTGACCCTGCCGCCGCTGCGGGAGCGGCGTAACGATATTGTGTCGCTGGTGCGGTATTTTATCGAGCGGTTCAGCAAGAACGCCGGGCGGAATATTACTTCCATCAGCGATGAAGCCCTCAACGCCATGATGGATTATCCCTGGCCGGGCAACATCCGCGAATTGCAGAACGCCATTCAGTACGCGTTTGTGAAATGCCGCGATTCGCAGATTCAACTGGAACATTTGCCGCCGGAGCTGCGTGCGGCCCTGCAAACGCCGCCGCAACCGCGCCGCCGTCGCCGCAGCAAACTCGACACCCGCCGCGTCAAAGACGCCCTCAAACAGGCCGACGGCAATAAAGTCAAAGCCGCCCAACTCCTCGGCGTCGGCCGCGCCACGCTCTATCGCTTTATGGACCGCGAAGGCGTCTGATAAAAATCGTCATCCACGGATATTATAGGTTTCCAAGCTTGAAATAATCCCGGATAGCTTCGGGCGTGCTGAGGGCGGCGAGTTGTGCGGCGGTATCGGGGGTGCGGCAGATTATCGCCAGGGAGCTGAGGGCGTGCAGATAAGCCTCCGGGTCGGCCTTGGGGGCGAGAATGAGGATTAACAGGTGCACGATATTTTTTCCATCGCCGGTATAGCTGAAACCTTTTTTTGAAGTTACGATACCCAGCGTTATTTTTGTTAGTTGGTCAAGGCGGGCGTGGGGTATGGCAATGCCGTCACGGGTCACACTGGGCATATCGCTTTCGCGTTCCAGAATGATGCGATAAATTATTTCCGTGTTACTGATGTTGTGTTCACGTGCCAGCAATTTCAGCAATTCCATCAGGATGGTATTGCGGCAGGTTAAGCGGGTGTGGCAGATGATATCATTACAACCAAACAAAGTGCTAAAAAATTTGTCATGGGGTTGAGCATTCTCGTTTTGGGCCATTAACACCTCACAAAATAAAAGTTTGGCGTAATCATCATCAGTTTCTGTTGCGAAAAATAATTTTTGTCATTCCCGCGCAGGCGGGAATCCAGTATTTTCGTCTGGATACCCGCTTTCGCGGGTATGACAGAGTTGCGCCAAAGCTTTCCACAACAGGAACTAATTATATGGCTATGGGGCGATGGACTCAAATGGTTCCTTATTTCGGACAGGCAGCGTTTGTTTTATTGACGGAGTATGAATGGGGGAGTAGCATTCCTGTCTAATGGTATAAATTAACGGAGGTTATAATGCCAAAACCGGTGGTGTTGATTACGGGTGCGTCAAGCGGATTGGGCAAGGCGACGGCGGAGCATTTGGCCCGGTCGGGCTGGCGGGTGTTCGGGACATCGCGGCAACCGCGAGAAGCGGCCTCTGAAAATATCGAAATGCTGCCATTGGACGTTTGTAACGATGAATCCGTTAGGCAGTGTGTTGGTCAGGTGCTCGAGCGTGCGGGAGCAATTGACGTGCTGGTCAACAACGCCGGATTTGTGCTCAACGGCTTCGCCGAGGAATGCACCCTCGCCCAGGCCCGCAGCGTGATGGAAACCAACTTTTTCGGCATGGTGCGGATGACTAACGCCGTATTGCCCCATATGCGCGCCCGGCGGTCCGGCCGCATCATTAATATTAGTTCTCTGGCGGGTCTTATCGGAGCGCCATATCGGGCTTTTTATAGTGCCTCCAAATATGCGGTGGAAGGCTATACTCAGGCTATAAATGCGGAATTAAGGGGATTCGGGATAATTGTCAGCATGATCGAGCCGGGTTTTTTCAAAACGGGCATCGTTCAGGCCGCAACCAATGCCGAGAATCATATCGATGATTACGACCACCAGCGGCCCTATGTGGATACCTATTTTGGCCAGGGGGTCCGCCGCGGCTCCGAACCGCCCAAACTGGCCCGGCTGGTGGAGCGTATCTGCCGCAGTGGCCATCCCCGGCTGCGTTACCGCATCGGGCCGGACTGCGTCTGGCTGCCGCGATTGCAAACCCTTTTGCCAAAACGACTTTTTACCCTGGGCGTCCGCTGGTATTTCAAGCTGGACTGAGAAGGGCGGGCGAAAATAGCTTTACTTTGCGGCGGAGGGCAAGTATAGTAGTCCTCAGATGGCGGCGTAGCTCAGCTGGTTAGAGCGGCGGATTCATAGCCCGCAGGTCATCGGTTCAATTCCGATCGCCGCTAGTTCACAATTTTCTATTTTACAACAGGTTACATCTAATCCAGATCCTGGCCGAGAGGCGATTTTTTGGTGTTTTTGACAAAGTGGGTCAGTTTTATTGTTTTTACTCACAATCCGGCCAACGAATATGCGGCCGGCGGCGCTCAAAGTGTGGCCTATGATGCGGCGGGGAATCTGACCCTTGACCAGCGCGGCTACACGTATTACTATGACTATGAAAATCATCTGATCCAAATCAAGGAAGGCGCAAGTGTCGTGGCGGAATACACTTATGATGCTCTGGGCCGGCGGGTGGAGAAGGCGGCCGGCGGCGTCACCACGCGGTACTATTACGACTCCGGCTGGCGGGTGCTGGCGGAATATCTGGCGGATGATGTCACGATGATGCGGAA